>CANOFI010000071.1 GCA_947565255.1 uncultured Lachnospiraceae bacterium | reverse complement strand
ATTTCGGCGTCAGGAAGTGGGTGAGCCGTTTGAAATACAAAAGGAGTGTTTATCAGTCTCTGGCTCTGATAACACAATTTAGTATTCACATGCTGGTTCCTATTTTTTTATGTACGTTTCTGGGCATCTGGATTGACAAAAAACTGGAAACGAAATTTTTTGTCATTATTTTGTTCTTTTTAGGTGCGCTGGCCGGTTTTCGCAACATTTATATTTTTGCGAAGAAGATTTACGACAAAAAGGATGGGGATAAAAAGGATGAAAGAGAATGAAAACATCATTGTATGGGAAATGTCAGCTATAATCCTTGCTTGCGGCCTTCTTCTTCAAACGGTGCTGCTGTTCTTTGTCAGAGAGCGTTTCTATGTGTCCTGCGGTTTGTGGCTTGGTATAGCCATAGCTATTTATATGCTTGTGTATATGTATTATATACTGAAAAAGAGAATTGGCAGCGGGGCGGATCAGGCAAAGAAATCTGTACTGTTTCATTTTGTGGTGCGGTATTTCAGTGTCGGCATCATGTTTTGGATTGTGTTATATGCCCATTTGGGCAGCCCTTTTTCCTGCTTTGCAGGGATCCTGTGTCTGAAGGTGGCAGCCTATATGCAGCCATTTCTGGAAAAAAGGAGAATCAGGAAAGTAAAATAAAGTAAGGAGGTGGAACAATGGGAGATTTGTGGAAGGTACTGAATGGTCATGACCCGGATTTTTTTATCAAGAATTTGTTTGAATATGAATTATTTGGACAAAAACTGCACATTACTACGGCTCATGTATGTACGCTGATTGTCATGGTTGGCATTATTATTTTTGCCGTCTGTGCAGGCAGGGCAATCCGCAGGGCGGCAGTTACGGATACCCCCACGCGTTTTCAGAATTTTGCAGAGCTGATTGTGGAAATGCTGGACAAGATGATACACGGGGTTATGGGCGGAAGCGCTGCAAAGTTTGTGAATTATATCAGTACAATTTTTATTTTTATACTGATAAGCAATATATCCGGTATTTTTGGTCTGCGGCCGCCGACAGCCTATTACGGCGTGACGTTTCCGCTTGGTCTGATTACATTTTTTACGATTTTGTACAACAAGCTGAAGCACCAGAAGCTTTCCGGCTTTGTCAAGGGACTCTGTGATCCATGGCCTATCTGGGCTCCGATTAACATCATCGGAGATATTGCAGTTCCGATTTCATTATCATTGCGTCTGTTTGCCAATGTGCTTTCCGGAACAGTTATGATGGCGTTGTTTTACAGTATGCTTCCGGTTTTTGTTAAAATTGGAATTCCGTCTGTACTGCACATTTATTTTGATTTATTCTCAGGTGCGATTCAGACTTATGTATTCTGTATGCTGACGATGACCTATGTGTCAGATGCCATAGGCGAAGAATAGGGTAATCATAAGATTATTATAAAAGAGATTTAAGGAGGAAATTATTATGAAAATCGACACAAACACATTAAATGGAATTATTCATGCATGTTCGGCAATCGGCGCAGGCCTTGCAGTTATTGCCGGTATTGGTCCTGGTATTGGACAGGGTATCGCAGCCGGCCATGCCGCTGCTGCTGCAGGAAGAAATCCTGGCGCAAAGTCAGACATTACATCGACCATGCTTCTTGGACAGGCGGTTGCCGAGACAACAGGTCTGTATGGTCTGCTTGTAGCGCTGCTTCTGATGTTTGTACAGCCGTTAGATATCAAATAACTTTCCAATGAAGAAAAGATGTGGGAAAATGAAATCATTTTTCCGGATAATGCATGGTAACAAGTTGGAAAGGAGGCTTAGATTTTGGATATGAATATAATAAACGGGGCTTCCCAGCTGTTGGCAGAGGCAGACGAAGGCTGGCTGTTCGGACTGGACCTTCAGCTGCTTGCAGATACGCTTCTGCTGGCGATTTCCGTATTTATTCTGTTTATTATTTTATCTTATGTGCTGTTTAATCCGGCAAAAGAACTGTTAGAGAAAAGAAGAGAAAAGATCCGGGAAGATCTGGACAGTGCAGAGAAGGAAAAAGCGGATGCCATCGCTTTGAAAGAAGAGTACGATGCAAAGCTGAAGGATGTGAATAAAGAAGCAGAAGAAATTCTGAGTGAAGCCCGCAAAAAAGCAAAGAAAAACGAAGCAAAGATCATCGAAGAGGCAAAAGAAGAGGCGGGCCGCATTATGCAGCGTGCAAGTCAGGAAGTTGAGTTAGAGAAAAAGCGTGCGGTCGATGATATGAAGAAAGAAATGATTCAAATTGCATCACTGATGGCCGGAAAGGTTGTAGGAGCATCCATTGACACAACCGTTCAGGAACAGTTAGTGGATGAAACTTTGAAAGAAATGGGTGATGATACATGGCTAAGTTAGCAGCGAAAACTTATGGTGATGCACTGTTTGAGGCAGCTTTGGAGGAGAATAAGTTAGACAGGATAGCCGAGAATGTGTCAGTATTGATTGCGGTGCTTGCGCAGAACGATGAGCTTGCAAAACTGATGAGTCATCCGAAGATTTCCAGGGAGGAGAAACAGCAGGTCATCGTTTCTATTCTGGAAGGAAAAGTAGAAGATGAGGTGACCGGTTTTGTCCGCCTGATTGTGGAAAAGGGACGTTATGCGGAATTATCTGAAATTCTTAATTATTTTTCAGAGCGTGTAAAGGACTATAACCGTATTGGAACCGCATATGTAACGACTGCCTGTGAACTGTCGGACGGGCAGAAGGCGCAGGTGGAAAAAAGACTGCTTGAGACGACGGATTACGAAAAAGTGGAGGTTCACTATGCAGTGGATAAGGCTCTGATTGGCGGAATGGTCATTCGTATGAAGGACCGTGTAGTTGACAGCAGCATTCAGACGAAGTTATATGAACTGACAAAAGAACTGACAAAAATTCAGCTGGCCATGTAGCCAGGTAAGGATAGTAAAAGAAAGAAGGTGCGACAGCCCCATGAATTTAAGACCAGAGGAAATTAGTTCCGTAATAAAAGAACAAATTAAAAAATATGCTTCTGAGCTGGAGGTTTCTGATGTAGGAACGGTTATTCAGGTAGCGGATGGTATCGCGCGTATTCATGGACTTGAAAAGGCAATGCAGGGTGAACTGCTGGAATTTCCGGGTGAGGTATTCGGTATGATACTGAATCTGGAGGAAGACAACGTAGGTGCGGTTTTGCTTGGAGATTCCAAGAATATCAATGAAGGCGATACAGTAAAGACGACGGGACGCGTAGTGGAAGTTCCGGTTGGTGATGCGCTGCTTGGACGTGTTGTCAATGCGCTTGGACAGCCGATTGACGGCAAGGGCCCTGTGCAGACGGATACGTTCCGCCAGATTGAGAGAGTGGCGTCCGGCGTTATCACAAGAAAGTCCGTAGATACTCCGCTTCAGACAGGTATTAAGGCGATTGACGCCATGATTCCAATTGGAAGGGGACAGCGTGAGCTGATTATCGGAGACCGGCAGACCGGGAAAACGGCGATTGCCATTGATACGATTATCAACCAAAAGGGACAGAATGTAAAATGTATTTACGTGGCAATCGGCCAGAAGGCGTCAACGGTTGCGACGATTGTAAAGACGCTGGAAGAGTACGGTGCGATGGATTATACCACAGTGGTTGCTTCCACGGCGAGTGAACTGGCACCGTTACAGTATATTGCTCCATATGCAGGATGTGCAATCGGAGAGGAATGGATGGAAAACGGAGAGGATGTACTGGTTGTGTATGACGATTTGTCAAAGCATGCAACCGCTTACCGTACGCTGTCTCTGCTGCTGAGAAGACCGCCGGGACGTGAGGCATATCCTGGTGATGTGTTCTATCTGCATTCCAGACTGCTGGAAAGAGCTGCAAGAATGTCTGAAGAATATGGCGGAGGTTCCCTGACGGCGCTCCCGATTATTGAGACGCAGGCAGGTGATGTATCGGCGTATATTCCGACGAATGTAATATCCATAACAGACGGACAGATTTATCTTGAGACAGAAATGTTTAATGCCGGATTCCGTCCCGCAGTAAATGCCGGACTTTCGGTATCGCGTGTCGGAGGTGCGGCACAGATTAAGGCGATTAAGAAGATTGCGGCGCCGATTCGTGTGGAGCTGGCCCAGTACCGCGAGTTGGCTTCCTTTGCACAGTTTGGTTCGGAACTGGACGCAGACACAAAGGAAAAGCTTGCACAGGGCGAGCGTATCAAGGAAGTGTTGAAACAGCCGCAGTATAAGCCGATGCCGGTAGAATATCAGGTAATTATCATTTATGCGGTGACCAATAAATATCTGCTTGATATCGAGGTGGAAGACATTCTTCGTTTTGAGGAGAATTTGTTTGAATTTATTTCAACAAAGTATGCTGAAATTCCGGCAGATATCCGTGCAACCAAGGAGCTTTCCAAGGAGAATGAGGAAAAGCTGGTAAAGGCAATTGAGGAATTTAAAGAGCAATTTAAGTAGAAAAGGGTGATAATATGGCGTCAATGAGAGACATCAAACGACGTAGAGGAAGTATACAGAGTACTCAGCAGATTACGAAAGCCATGAAGCTTGTTTCTACTGTCAAATTGCAGAAAGCCAAGACCAGGGCTGAGGAGGCAAAACCCTATTTCAATTATATGTATGACACGATTACTTCTATTTTGTCAAAATCAGGAAATATTGACCATCCCTATCTCGAAGCCGGGGAAGGGAAAAAAGGGATTATCGTCATTACCTCCAACCGCGGACTTGCGGGCGGATATAATTCCAATATTTCAAAGCTTGTGACAGAGTCTGGTTTTGAAAAGGAAGACGTTGTTTTATATATTATAGGAAGAAAGGGAAAAGAGTTTTTAGGCAGGCGCGGTTATGAGATAGCACAGGATTATTCCGATGTCGTTGATGAACCGCTGTTTTCCGATGCGATGGAAATTGGGAAGCAAGTGCTGGAGGATTTTACGGAAGGAAAGCTTAGCGAGATTTATCTTGCTTACACTGCATTCAAAAATACAGTCAGCCACATACCGACTCTGATGAAGGTGATGCCGGTGGAAGTGGAGGAAGGTAAAGAGGACGGGGATAAGACTCCGGTTCCGATGAATTATGAGCCGGAAGAGGAAGAAGTCTTAGAAATGATTATTCCCAAATATATTACCAGTCTCATTTATGGCGCGCTGATGGAGGCGCAGGCAAGCGAGAACGGTGCGAGAATGCAGGCGATGGATTCCGCAACAAGCAATGCTGAAGAAATGATTCAGGATTTGTCGTTGAAATATAACAGGGCGAGACAGGGCTCTATCACACAGGAACTTACCGAGATTATTGCCGGTGCGGAGGCAATCAGTTAAGGCGGTTTTTTGTATACGGTATACCTTGAATTTACAGCCCAAAGGTCGTGTATCAGGGGGTACCCTGCGGGTATACACAAATAATAGAACAAAGGAGTGAGAAATAGAGAATGGCAGTCAAAAATATTGGTAAAGTCACTCAGATTATCGGTGCTGTCCTTGATATTAAGTTTGCAGAAGGAAAGCTGCCAGAGATAAATGAAGCGATCAGCATTCAGAAGAACGAGAACGAAAAACTGGTTGTTGAGGTAGCGCAGCATCTTGGAGATGACACGGTGCGCTGTATCGCAATGGGTCCGACAGACGGACTGGTGCGCGGAATGGATGCAGAGGCAGACGGTGCGCCGATTACGGTACCGGTTGGTGAGAATACACTGGGGCGTATCTTTAACGTGCTGGGAGAACCCATTGACGGACAGGATGCACCGCAGAATGTAGAGTATTCTCCGATTCACAGAAAAGCACCGCAGTTTGAAGAACAGTCGACTTCCACAGAGATTCTTGAGACGGGAATTAAGGTGGTTGACCTTTTGTGTCCGTATCAGAAGGGTGGAAAAATCGGGCTGTTCGGAGGCGCCGGTGTAGGAAAAACGGTGCTGATTCAGGAATTAATTCGTAACATTGCAACAGAGCATGGCGGTTATTCCGTATTTACCGGTGTTGGAGAGCGTACAAGGGAAGGAAACGACCTTTATTATGAGATGAAGGAATCCGGCGTTATCAGCAAAACAACGATGGTGTTCGGACAGATGAATGAGCCGCCTGGAGCTAGAATGCGTGTAGGACTTACCGGACTTACGATGGCAGAATATTTCCGTGACAAGGGTGGAAAGGACGTTTTGTTATTTATTGATAACATTTTCCGTTTTACACAGGCAGGTTCCGAAGTGTCAGCACTTCTTGGCCGTATGCCTTCCGCTGTTGGTTACCAGCCGACTCTTCAGACGGAGATGGGCGCTCTGCAGGAGCGTATCACTTCTACGAAGCAGGGATCCATTACGTCCGTACAGGCCGTATATGTGCCGGCTGACGATTTGACAGACCCGGCGCCGGCGACAACGTTTGCGCATCTGGATGCGACAACTGTATTATCGCGTTCCATTGTGGAGCTTGGTATTTATCCGGCTGTGGACCCGCTGGAGTCCACCTCCAGAATTTTGGATCCCCGCGTGGTCGGCGATGAGCATTATCAGGTAGCGCGCGGCGTGCAGGAGATTTTGCAGAAATACAAGGAATTGCAGGATATTATCGCGATTCTTGGTATGGACGAGCTTTCGGAGGATGACAAGCTGGTTGTTGCTCGTGCGAGAAAAGTACAACGCTTTTTGTCCCAGCCATTTTTTGTTGCAGGACAGTTTACTGGTCTGGAGGGCCGCTATGTGCCGGTGTCTGAAACCATTCAGGGCTTTAAGGAAATCATTGAGGGCAAACACGATGAGGTGCCGGAAAG
Source organism: uncultured Lachnospiraceae bacterium (assembly GCA_947565255.1). Classification (GTDB taxonomy): domain Bacteria; phylum Bacillota; class Clostridia; order Lachnospirales; family Lachnospiraceae; genus JAAVZI01. The sequence continues at coordinate 3,046 of CANOFI010000071.1, read as the reverse complement.
TTATTTCCTGAATGCCGGAAATATTGATGATGTATTAGCCCGCGTGAAGTAAGGGGTGACCATATGGCAGATGAAAAGATGTTTAAACTAAAAGTAATTTGTCCGGACCGGATGTTCTATGAAGGAGAAGCCTCCATGGTAGAGCTTCGGACAAGTGAAGGGGAAGTGGGAATTTATAAAAACCACATTCCCATGACAATGATCGTTGCTCCCGGAGTTCTGAGAATCAAAGAGGAGCAGGAGACAAAAGAAGCTGCAATTCATGCAGGGTTTATCCAGGTTTTGCCGGAAGAGATTATGATATTGGCGGAAGTTGCGGAATGGCCGGAAGAGATTGATATTCAGCGTGCCCAGGAAGCAAAAGCCCGCGCGGAAAAAAGAATCTCAGACAAAGACCCCGAAATCAATGTGCTTCGGGCAGAGATTGCACTGAAAAAGTCGCTGGTGCGTCTGGAAGTAGGTCAAAAATAAAGTATACAAATGCCTTTTAATGGAAATACTGAAACATAAATAAGTTATTTTCGTTAGGAGGCATTTTTATGCGTAAATTGTTTTTTATATTTGTGGCTCTGCTCTGGATAGCTGCCGGAATACAGCTGATACAAAATTTAAATAAAGAAGATGAAGAAAAAATTGTTGAGGCATTTAACCAGACCAATTGTATGGATGCCCAGAGCAGTGTCCATGCCCAGGCCCAGCTGAAGGATGTGTATCACACCAAAAAAGAACAGGAAGCGATTCTGCGTGAAATGGCAGAAGAGCTTGGCATCACAGGCGAGCTGGAGGTGGAGCAGGAATCAGAGCCCGGACGAAACGTGCTGGCGTTAATCCGCAAGGCAGAGAAGGCGCAGACAATTTTAAAAATTGTTTCAATGGAAAACGAGCCGCAGGAAAACATCATAGAGACGGTGCAGTATTTGTTTGCAGATATTCAATTGTATGATAAGCTGGAATGTGCTGTGCTCTATAAGGAAAATTTGGAAAGAATCATAAGGAAATATGACGAGACAGCAACAATTAATCTTGAATTTTATGGCGAATTGCCGGGAAGGCTGCAGGAAAAAGAACGGGAATCCCTAAAAAACCATTTGCTCGAAAGTATTTCTGCAAAGGTGAGGGAGGAGCATACAAGTGACGATGTGTATACAATATACGCGTATACGGAGCTTGTGGACAGGTATGAGCAAATTAAAGGGAAAACGGTAAATGTTTCCATTGCCATGACCTACGATGAAATAAACGAGCGCACCTGCCTGTATCTGGCGACTCCGCTTTTAAAGGGCGATTATTAATATGTTTTCGCTTGAAATAATGCACAAAAAAGAAACAGCAGCATATAGTAATTTGTAGAAGAAAGCAAAATCCCATTAGGGAAAAGGAGGACGCTTTGGAAACAAATTATACGAATACGCCATTATATTCTTGTGCTTCATGCCGTCAGAATTGTCGGGGATGCCAAAGGATGGAAATGCGGGAGCAGTGGCATGGAATGCCTTATCAGCAGCCGTCACCGTTTCAGGGAAGGGAATCCATGCGGGGGTCAGAAATGGGAATGTACCCGAATCAGGCCATGCCGTATTATATGGCGCATCCATATCCAATGTTTATGCAGGGAGAAGAGGATGACGAGCAGGATTTGATAAAACTGCAGTCTATGTTTCCGCAAAATGCACAGCTGATTCAGCCGTTAGTGGAAGATGTCTGTGACCGCATGGAGTATGACGGAAGTCTGATGTTTGACGAGTATCCAGATAAACTGCAGATGGAACGGATGATAGAAAACATTTACCAGCAGCTGCAGAACGCGCCTTTTGATGACAGGAGCGTATCGGAGGAAGAGCTTTCCGCAATGCAGTGCAGAAACTGTAATGGCAATCGGTTCGGAGATGGATTGCAGGATTTGATTTCTGTCATGCTGTTCGAGGAGATGCACAGGAGGCGCTGCAGACGGAGAAAATGCAAACGCTGGTGGTAGCACATTGTAATTTTTTTATTAATTTGCCCGAAAAGACAATTGTACACTTGAAAAATGTCCCAATTATTGATACAATAACAATAGTATGGTCTTTGCAGAAAGGGCGTGTTGTATGTCGAAGAGAGTCCGGGTACTGGGGATAGAAATGGATAATCACACTGTCCGGGAGACAATGTTTCTTTTGGAGGAATATGCCGGCAGTGAAGGACTGAATCTGGTTGGGGTGATTTCACCGGAACTTTTGGTGGCCGCATCGGAGAACAATGAAATCCAGAATATTGTTGAGATGATGGAGCTTCGGGTGATTGGTGATATTGCGATTATGGAGGTATTAGAAGAAGCTTATGAACAGCAGGCAGGCGAGCTGCAGCGCAGAGAGCTGGAGGAGGTATTTTTGAATGCCCTCATCCGGAAGAAAAGAACGGTATACTGGGTCAGCGATGCCGAGGATGATTTAGCCGTACTGGAATCTTATATGCAGGAGCATTATCCCAAACTGAATATTGCGGGACATTTTACCGGAGATATCGATGAAGAACAGATAGAATCCCTGCTCAACGACGTGAACAGCGTTGCACCGGATGTTATTTTGTTTCAGTCTGCTGCTGTGAAAAAGTTAGGGATTTTCATGCAGTATAAAAATCAGCTGAATGCAAAGCTCTGTGTATATTTGGGATATCGTACCCGGTCAAAATACTGGTCGCCTAACCGCAGCAGTAAGATAAAAAATCTGATCGATCAGACGATGTTTAAACGCAAGGCAATGCGTTATCAGATGAATAAGGAACTGTAGTGCCGGTCCGACCGCGGCGGACGCAGGGCATAAGAAAGAGGGAAAAGAAATATGGCTGAAAAGCATACAGTTACGATTTGTTTTGCGAACAATAAAGGGGGAAGTGGGAAGACGACCACTTGCGCCAATATTGGATATGCCCTGACACTTCTCGGAAAAAAGGTTCTGATGCTTGACGGGGATATGCAGATGAACCTGACGCTGTCCTTTTTTGAAGAGGACGAAGTGCTTGCCATGGCGCAGAGTGAAAAGAATCTGTATTATGCCATCAGGGATCA
>CANOFI010000070.1 GCA_947565255.1 uncultured Lachnospiraceae bacterium | reverse complement strand
ATGCTGAAGAACAATATGATGGACGACCGATTCAACGATGAAACCGAATACAACTATTACTGAATTTGAGCACTGGTTTCTGCATCCATTCTGCAATTTCCCAGCTAAGAAAGGATTCACAAAATGTCGTCAGATAAATAAAAAGGTTCGAAGTGCCGCAGGGGGTTACATTATAAGCGGCTCCTGCAGATCCTCCAAAAGCTCATTGGTGTCAATCAGAGACCAGCGTTCCTTCAGGGCGAATATGAGAATCAGGTCAAACTGGACGCGGGGGTATAGAATGGGCTGTCGGGCAATTTTCAGCATTTGCTGGGTTTCCTCCAGGGTCATGTGCATGCCAAAAGCCAGCGCCAGAAGCTTATTACTGGAAATATTGGTTTTCCGGCCGTTGATAATCTGATGGGCATAGTTAGCGCTTAATCCGCTCTGTTTGATGGCCTGTGCGGGGGTGAGCTGCTTGATGTCTTTTCGTGATTTCAGAATCGTTTCCATCAGTTCTTCAGTTGTTTTTTTCTTGTTTTCGTCTGTATTCATAAAAATTCCCTTGCAAATATAGTTTTCTGTGGTACGATAAAAGTGCGGTTTGAAAGAACTCCGTCTCACATATTAAAGATGGGAACCGCATGTATCCGATGCGTTTACTATAACATACCCGTATCGGGAAGACAAGAGGATTATGAAAATGAAACATACATATAGACATCTGGATGTGCTGTGTACAACAAAAAATGGAAATATAGAGCTGGTAAGACAGATGGAAACCGGTCTTCTGGCGGTGAAAAAGGAAGTGCCGGGTGACCTGTTTTTGCAGTACAGCAGAATCCGGAAAATACACCATAAAAATCTGGTTCGGATTTATGAGCTGGAACGGATGCAGGACAAATGCACCGTAATTGAGGAATATGTAGACGGTGAGACGCTGGACGGGATACTCAGCCAAAATGGGCAGCTGGAATGGAAAACGGCGGCGCGGTATCTGCATGCACTGTGCGGGGCGGTCCGTGCCCTGCATAAGCAGGATATCATTCACAGGGATATCAACCCGAATAATATTATGGTAACAAGGGACGGTATCCTGAAGCTCTGTGATTACAATATTTCCCAGATAATTGGAAAGAACTGTGCAGAGGAGCAAACTACTGTCGGGACGGTTGGTTATGCACCGCCGGAGCAGTATGGGTACGGTACGACGGATGTGCAGAGCGATATATACGCTATGGGCATAACAGCAGCCAGGATGCTTGGGAGGACGGAAACAGGGAATAGCCAGAGTGCGGGAGACGGCAGGGGAGAGGATGGAGATGAGGCGGTGTTTCTTAAGATTCTTTCCCAGATGGTATCGGTAGATAAGACAGACCGCTATGAAACGGCAGATATGGTGTATGAGGATTTGGAATATCTGCTTTATGAAGACGAGAAAGACTGGAGCATTCTTACATTTTTTTCTCCGGCAGTCCGGCGCGGCGTTTACCGTGGAAAGCCTGCAGCTACAGGGCTTCTCTATTTTGTTTTGTGCTGTACGCAGTGTTATGTAATAGGACTGGGAGGCTGTGACAGACTGGCAGGAAGGCTGCTGTGTATATTTGCGTGGCTGCTTTTTTTTGATTTTCTGAGGATCAGCCGGAGGATGTTCAGGCTGGCCGCGAGCCAGAGATGGTTTCGTTATGTGATAGGCTTTTTCCTTTTGCTGACAGTTCCGTTTGTGTGAAAGGCAGGTGGTTTCGATGGGGCATTTGGAGCATTTTCTGGATTTCCGTTATAAAGTGGTTGAGGTGCTGGATGAACAGAACAGGACTGCGCTGGTACGGGACCAGCTGACCGACCGTTTTTTGGTGCGCCGGACGGTTCCGGCTGAGGCGGCAGGGGTTTATGAGGAATTAAAAAATATCCGTCACCAGAATCTGGTGCAGATTTTAGAAGTTTACAGACTTGAGGGTGTGTGTGCTGTTCTTGAAGAATATGTGAACGGATGTTCGATAAAAGAGCTGCTTGAGCGGGAAAAGAAGCTGGGAGAGCCTGAGGCAAAGGGAATTCTCATGGCTGTGTGCCGGGGACTTTTTGTATTGCACGAAAAAGGGCTTGTATGCCGGAATATAAGACCGGATACGATTCGGATTAATCAGGATGGGATCGTGAAGCTGATGGATTTTGCCGAGGCCAGACAGTTTTTGGGAGAAAAATCAAGGGACACCGTTCTGATTGGGCCAAAAGATTATGCGGCGCCGGAGCAGTATGGTTTTTCAGAAAGCGATGGACGTGCGGATATTTATGCGGCCGGAATCCTCCTGAACGAGCTTTTGACGGGAAAGCTTCCCAGACAGAGGATGTACCGTAAAGACAGGGAGCTGCGCAGAATCATCAGAACATGTGTTCAGGTGGATAAAAGAAGACGTTATGAGAATGTGAAACAGCTGATGCAGGCACTGGAGGGGAAATGGGGATTTTCGGAAAAAGAGGCTATCCGGGGGAAAAAAACGGGACTTGTCCAGAGATTTTATGGCGGGCTGCCGGGCTTAAGAAGCGACGCATGGTACCGGAAGGCGCTGGCGCTGGTCGGGTATGATATTCTGATTCTGCTTTCTTATTTGATAATCGTGATAGAGAGAGAAACGTCTGGGGGCATGTATGTGCTGGTGGAAGTGATGCAGCTTCTTGTTCCGGCGGCACTTGTTTTTAATGCGTGGAACTGCACCCGTCTGTCGCTGCTTCCCCGGCTGCTGCGGCCGCATTTCCGGGTGATTCTGGCCGCAGTATCGTGGTTTGTTCTGGATGTGGTGAAGGGATTCTTTTAAATTTCATAAAAATTGTGCTGCGGGCACAACAAAAGGTCTTCCAGCATGGTAAAGTATTCATAAAAACAGGAGAATGGCAGGTATATCCGGTCAGATGATGTCCAGAATCTGTAAAAGCTTCGTTTTTGTGTTTATATCCAGACAGAGGATGCGCTCCATAATTTTGCTGTCAAGGCTTTTTTCAGTGTCTGTTTCTTCCGGAAAATGATATTCGGAATCAATAAAATAATCTACGCTGCATGTCAGGATATTGGCAATTGTGACAAGAGCGGTCAGGGATGGGTTGGCCCGCCCGCATTCAATATTGCTGATGTGGGAAGGGTTGACGTCCAGACAGTTTGCAACATATTCCTGTGTCAGTCCCAGAGTGCGCCGGCGTTCTTTTATTTTCAGTCCAATGGTCTTGAAGTCTAAATCGGTCATATGTATTCTCCTTATAAAATTCAGATTTTTGCGCGGATCGTATATAAGTATTATCTGTTACTTTGTGTATGTTTATACGATATATTATGCTTTATTTTAATGTAATATTAGTATCAGGTTAATGTGCTCAAACAGTAAAAAAAATAGTTATAGCTAATTAATATAGACATAACTAATGTTTTATGATATAATAAAAATGTTCATAATTATAAATAATGGATAAAGCAAGATTCTAAAAATCTACGGAATGGGAAGGAGAAACAGTATGAAAACAATGAGAAAAAGCATTTTGCTGATGGTTCTGTTACTGGCAGCGGCGTTGTCGGGATGTGGAAAGAAAGAGATTACTGGTGAAGATAAATCAAATGACCGACGTGTAATAACAGATGAATCCAAAAAAGCAGAAGCGAGCGCCAAAGAGGTGCACACGCGTGTTACCTTTATCAATGACACCGGTATAGACATTTATTACCTGTATGCATCGGTTACGGATACGGATGACTGGGAGGAGGATATTCTGGATGTCGATGTGCTGGAGTATGGACAGGCCTTTGAGGTGGATTTTATACACACAGGCGAGCAGACTGTATGGGATTTCAGGATTGAGGATCTGGATGAGAATTATCTGGAATTTTATGACCTGGATTTTGATGAGTATGGCGATGACGGCATAGCGGTTACGCTGAATGCGGACGGAACGGCGGACGTTGCGGACGGTGCGGATAATTATGAGCTTCCGCAGCTTGAGCCGGATTCGGCATATATGTATTCGCCGTTGTTGGACCAGTATTATGAGCTTTTGGCAAGCGGCGAAACAGTCCAGAGAAATGAAGCGTTCGAGGAATTGGCAGATTCAGATTTACTGATTTCCTATAGTCTGGGGGTAGATTTGAACACGGTCGGTTATGCTTTTTTTGACCTGGATGGAAATGGGACAGACGAACTGTTCATTGGCTTTACACAGGGCGGCGCACTTACGCTGGAGGGCAACATAAACTATGGGGTGTTCATGAACGCCTATATGGTAGATGCGCAGGACCGGATTGTGTCGATTGCAAACAGCGGCAGGTCGGCATACTACTATTTATGTACGGACGGCATGATCGGACGATATGCAGAATCCATCCCATTTTTAGAATCCTATGAATTCTTTCATATGGAGGAGGATGGTCTTTACAGCCAGGGGCTGTTGACAAATAACATAGATGCGGGAGAATGGTCTGTTTCCAGTGAAGGCCAGTCGATGGAGCTGAGCGTCTATGAGGCAGAGGATATTATTAATGCACATGTACCAATGCAGATAACCTTCACGCCATTTTCCCAATACAAATAATGAATGGGGAAACAGAACGTATGTTCTTTCTTGCGTGGGCAAAACAGCATAAAGGGAGGAAAAAATGGACAATCAGACAACACAGGAAGCAAAGACCTGGACCGTAAACGGACGCAGGTATTTTGGGGGTATGAAGAAAAACATACCTACAGAAATCAGAATACAGGGGCAGCAGTATTTTTCCTGGTTCTATTCCGCCTGACTGCCAGGTGGTATTATGATTTGAATGAGGATACCGGAAAGCTGGTAGAGTTGGATTTTGGTTTTGCACTATACCTTGCCATTGCGATATTTTCACTCGTATCGTTTTTGGATAAGGACAGGCATAGTTAAAGTGCGGCAGTTGGAATGTATAAGACAAGTCATAAGTGTAAATTCCGTATGCTGCGAGGAGGAGAGACATGAAAAAAATTGCGGGTATTATTCTAATGCTGATAGGGTTAGTGTTTGTGATTGGCATAGTAATGGACGGAATAGACAAGAATTTTTTCAGTCTGTTATACAGTTTTATCAGAGAGCCGGATAAGCTCAGTCAGGCGGGGATTGACATAATAGTGGAAGTGCTTTTTCCCAATCTGATATATGGGGCAGGAGCGCTTGGCGGGGGGTGGGACTTGCTTGTCAGTGATGATTAAAGCAGAAAAAAACAAATGAATAAGAGCAATAAGTATCAGAGTAGAATTGGAGGGCTGATTATGAATTTGGCAGAAAGAATTCAGGTGAAAGTAAGAAAAACGGCTGTGCTGCCTGATTATTCGCCGAAGGACATGGCGCCTTCCTGTTCTTATACAGAATCTACGATTCGTAAAATCTGTACCTGCATGGGCATGGAACATAACGATATTGCAGGCAGGAAAAAAAGTGCAGGAAAGTACTTAGAGGTTGCAAAGGACTATGAAGTATATGTCGATGCTAAAATTGCAGAAATCAATAAAAGACAAGTATTTCTTGACTCCCTGAAACAGAATCTTGAGGAAGAAAGAATGCTTATTAATGCATTAAATAAATCTTTGGACAAAAAAGAGAATTGGAATACAAAGAAATTGAATGCAGACTGCATATACTTATTTCAGAGTATATATTAGACAAGGATGGGAAAAGAAATGTACATTATCTGAATGCGGTTGAGCAGTTGAAGAGAATTTGTTGATTATTTGTATAGAGTAAATAAGATGGGTGGGCATGGAATTTGGATACAGGCAGGACAAAGTGTCTCTATCCCGCCTGCTCCTGCCTGTATTTCTCTGCCTGCATATCAAACATTTCCGCATACCTTCCATGCAATGCCATTAATTCCTCATGGCTTCCTTCCTCTATAATTTCCCCGTCTGCCAGCATAATAATACGGTCGGCGTTTTTGGTGGTAGAGAGGCGGTGTGATATAAATAGGACAGTTTTATCTTTTGCTGCCTCTAACATACTCTGATTGACGTTGTATTCACTGACCGGGTCAAGGGCGCTCGAAGGTTCATCCAATATCACCATGTTACATTCCCGCGGGAATATCCGGGCAATCGCAACCTTCTGCGCCTCACCGCCGGACAGATTCACGCCCTCCTTGTCGAACTCCCTCGTAAGGCTTGTCTGCGTCCCGTTCTTTAACGTATGAAACTTTTCGGCAAAGCCGCTTAGACGTAGTGCCTCTGTAATGACGGGTTCATCCTCATTTTGCACTGTGTCCATCATTACATTCTCACCTATCGTTGCGGCAAAGATCTGATAATCCTGAAAAACTGCCCCAAAATACTTACGGTACTCTGCAGTCGAATACTCCCGTATATTCGTGCCGCCAAGCGTAATTTCCCCTTCCGTTGCATCATACAGGCGCATTAATAATTTAATCAGGGTGGATTTCCCGGCGCCGTTATATCCGACTAACGCAATCTTTTCACCGGGTTCGATGGTCAGATTAATGTTTTTCAGGGTAGGCTTTTGCAGGCTTTCATAGGTAAAGCTCACATTCTTAAGGCAGAGCGGCTTCGGTGTACCTGGCATTTCTTTTGGCTGATCCGGCTCCGGCATCTTCGGCTCATATTCGAGAAAAGAACGGAAGCGCTCAATATAAAGGCTGTGTTTCTGGAAGACCGTAACATTGGTTATCAGACCCTGCAGACTGCTTTTTAAACTATATGTACCAGAGTACAGGGCATAAAATGCCCCGTAGGTAAAGGCATGTTTCACTATGGTCTGATAAAGGAGATAACCCGTATATACAATGTTGATTAACAGCGTATCCGAAATGACAGAAACTACAATATCCCATTTCACCATCCTTTTGGAATAAGACCATATGGTGTCAATCAGGTTTTTGTTGGAAGAACGGAAATTTTCAATCAGTCTGCCTTTGACCGGATTGAGCCGTACCTCTTTTGCATATTCCGGCTGATATAGTACGCGGCTGGTATAATCCCTGCGCCTTTGTATGGGCGTCTGCTTCGCGGACAATTCATACTCCAGCTTATTGCATGCAACATTTCCTGCAAAGGATATAACAACGATGACCACGGCCACTACGATTCCCCATGCGTCAACGCTGGCAATGATTGCAATGATGCCCGCAATCGAAGTCAGGTGGTAGACCAGTTCTCCAAGGCTTTCCAGAACCGCCAGCGCTTTTTCATTCGCTTCCCCCATTGCCCAGACAAAATCCGTATAAAACCGGGGATTATCATAGCATGCAAGCTCCATGTTGCGCGCTTTCAGAAAAAGTTCGCTGTGCATTTTCTGGTAAAGTACTTCTTTTTTCTGCGCAAAAAAACTTCCGTCATAAACTGACTGCAGCAGAATCATCAAAACATTGACAGCAACTGCAGCAAGGATGAAAAGAAGCACGTCCTGCATGGTTTTTTCTTTCTGTACCGCATCAAGAACAGCTTTAGCTACATAAATATAACTCAGAATGCCTGCAAATGCCGTTATGATTTTCAGGACTGCATTATAGAGAACCAGGTCCGGTGTATATTTAAAAATGTATTTCAACATGAAGAGATTGTTGGAAATCATTCTTGTTGTTTTTATTTTCTGCTTTGTTGAATCTTGATTGTTTTTCATTCTTTCCTCCGATTTTCCTTCCAATCATGCCTGTGCGGCAGGCAGCTGCAGGTTACAGATGGTAGTAAAATGCAATCTTTTCGCAATTACCTGTAATTTTCAGCCTGGAACCGGAACATCTGTGCATACTTTCCATTCTGTTTCATCAGCTGTGAATGGCTTCCCGATTCCACCACTTCCCCATTTTCCAGCATATAAATTCGATCAGCAAGAACGGCCGAGGATAAGCGGTGTGAAATAAAAATAACTGATTTATCCCGGCACGCGCGCAGCATGCTCTCGTACATGTTATATTCTGCAATCGGGTCAAGCGCGCTGGACGGCTCATCTAACACCGCCACATCACTGCCCCTGGCAAATACGCGGGCAATGGCAATCTTCTGAAATTCTCCGCCGGAAAGTTCTGCACCCTCCTCATCAAATTCCCGTGTCAGCATGGTATCCATTCCCTTCGGCAGGGTCATGACCTTGTCGTAAACGCCGCTGTCACGCAGCGCCTGCTCTATCCGCGGGCGGTCCTCCTCTGTTACAGTATCCATTAACACATTTTCTGCAACAGTAAGCGACAGCACCTTATAATCCTGAAATACCGTTCCAAACAGCCTCCGGTACGCCTGCACATTATATTTCTTAATGTTGGCGCCGTTTAACTGGATTTCCCCCTCTGTCACATCATACAGGCGCATCAAAAGTTTGACGAGTGTGGACTTCCCGGCTCCGTTGTGGCCGACCAGGGCGATTTTTTCTCCTTTACCAATCTCCAGATTGATATGCTTCAATACGGGCTGTGTCTGTCCCACATAGGTATAGGAAACATCCTTCAGCGTCAGGTTCGTATTCCCGGCTTCCGGCATTCTGCCCTCCTGGCTTTCGGAAATTTTCGGCTGATACTGCAGAAAATCTTTGACATTCTGGATATACAGACTGGTATCCTGCACCTTGGAAAGTAATCTGGCGGTTCTGGTAAGGCACCAGGCAAGATAGCCGATTGCACTGACAAGAACCATATAGTCGCTGATTTTAATGTTTTTAAAATATAACAGCCGTATGGTGGAGTAGACAATGACTCCCATTCCCGTAAGGAGTTCATTGGTGCTTCCCTGCAGGAAATTCAGCAGTCCTGCTTTCAGGCCACACTTTTTTGTATTCTGTATCACGGCGTCCGAGGCCTTTTTAAAATGCTCCATCATCATGGAAAATACATGGGTCAGCCGTATTTCCTTGGCATAGTCCTTTTGATAAATGGTTCTCTTAATGTAGTCTTTTTCGCGTTCTTTCGGTATGTTCTCCTGATACAGGTCATACTTGACCTGATTGCTTTTTTTTCCAAAGAAATAGGTGGTAACCAGGGGAATGATGCCCAGAACAATGGCGTACCGGTCAATCAAAGCGATGCGGACACCAGCGCAGACCGCACAGATTACACTGCAGACCAGCTCCGGCAGTACATGAACGACCAGAAATGCCCGCCCCTTTATCTGAGATGCCGCTTTTGTGTACTGGCTGTAAAATTTCGGATTTTCATAACACTCCAGTTCCACATCGGTTGCCTTCTCGTACATGCGGATATGCAGGTTTTCATACAGCTTCTGATTTCCAATCGGGGAAACCGTCCTTTCATAAACAGCCCGGTATAATCCGCCAATCCCCCAGAACAGCCCAGCTATCACCAGGAAAAACAAAACGGTATGAAAATCCGTCCCTTCCTCTATAAATTTAAAAATAAATCCCATAAAGATTACCGTATAGAACAAACTCGAGCCGTACCGGTATCCAATATAAAAAAACTCCCCGATAACTCTGCCCGGACAGGATTCAAATGACAATTTTAATAAATACAGATTATTTTTCAGCGCTTTCCATAAGCTCTCTTTTTCCTTGCCTTTTTTCATACGAACCTCACTCATTGTCTGACCAGTATACAACTTATTATCATAACTTTACATGTCTTACCGTTCTTTGTCAAATATATTCTCGTTAAAAAAATATATTTTAGAAATAGTAACAAAAATTCCTCCTATTTTTTCCTTTCAGTTTGTATAGTGTGTAGGTGGCGCAACAGTAGTCCGTAATGCGAGGCGAGATACCAATCTGCAAAGAAATTTCAATGGAGATGAATCGCATTGATGATTTGATAGCGAATCCTCTTATTTATTACGATGACCAGGCGGTGGAAGGCTGGATCAGCTTTTGCGAAAACGAACTTACCTTGACCGATGGAG
>CANOFI010000069.1 GCA_947565255.1 uncultured Lachnospiraceae bacterium | reverse complement strand
AGATTATGATCGATGAATACCAGGACAGCAACCTGGTGCAGGAGTCGCTGCTTCTCAGTGTTTCCAAACATATGTTCGGAAAGCACAATGTGTTTATGGTGGGCGATTCGAAGCAGAGCATTTACCGTTTCCGGCAGGCGCGTCCGGAGCTGTTTCTGGAAAAATTTCATTCCTACACGGTCGGGACGGGGCAGCAGCAAAGAATTGACCTGCATAAAAATTTTCGGAGCCGCAGGGAAGTGTTATCCGGTGCAAATTATATTTTTGGGCGGATTATGCAAGAGGCGGTAGGCGGGATTGCATATGATGCCCAGGCGGCGCTTTATCCGGGAAGGGAATTTGAAGCGCCTTCGGATGAAAACGCGTATGTGACAGAATTGCTCGTGTTTGACAAAAAAGAAAAGGAGCTTGTCCCCGATTCCATTCAGTATGAGGCAAAAATCATAGCACAGAGGATCAAACAGCTGACCGATGAAAAAAACGGAATCTCCGTGCAGGATAAAAAAACCGGCAGAATGCGCCCGGCACAATACCGTGATATCGCAGTGCTGCTGAGGAGCACGCCCGGATACGATACGGCCCTTATGAAAGAGCTGGCGGCAAAGGACATTCCAGTCCATGTACTGTCAAAGGAAGGCTATTTTGATACGCTGGAAATCACGACGATTTTAAATTATCTGCGTATCATTGACAACCCTCTGCAGGACATTCCGCTTCTGTCCGTGCTGAAATCCCCGATCGGGCGGATTACGGATGAAGAGCTGGCGCGGATTCGCATTTTCTGTGAAAATGGTTCTATATACGACTGTATCAAAGCCTACGCAGCGAATTCCCGTCCAGAAGAGAAAAATGACGGGAAGGTTTCAGAGGAAACGATACAGCAGTCAGAGGAAGACATGCGGCGGGAGGAGATGCAGACGGATGAAAGTCTTCGCCTGAAATTGTCTGAATTTTTGGAACAATTGCAGCAATTCAGAAAAAAGATGAATGAAATGCCGATTCACAAATTCCTTTGCTACATCGCCGACGAGACGGGGTATGGGGATTATATCCGGCTTATGCCGGGCGGGGAACAGCGCCGTGCCAACATGGACATGCTGATTGAAAAGGCGGCGGCGTTTGAGCAGACAAGTTATCTCGGTGTGTTCTGGTTTATCCGCTATATTGAGCAGCTCAGGAAATATAAAATCGAGATGGGTGAGGCGTCCGTTGCCGGAGAAAATGACAATACGGTCCGCATTATGACCATTCACAAAAGCAAAGGGCTGGAATTTCCGATTGTGTTTGTTGCCGGTCTGGGCAGGGGATTTAACGGCATGGAGCGCCGGCAGAAAATTGTGATTCATCCGAGACTTGGCGTAGGAATGGATTATGTAAACCTGGAGCTTCGCCAGAAGCAAAAAATGCTGTTTAAGGAGGCGCTTTTGCAGCAAAATTATCTGGAAGAATTAGGAGAGGAGCTGCGGGTGCTTTATGTGGCGCTGACAAGAGCGAAGGAAAAGCTGATTTTGTCCGGAGGGGTGGCCGGTCTGGAAAAGCATGTAAGACAGGCGTATGCGCGTGGGTACCGGACGTCTTTGTCCTACGCAGACATATGCGGCGCCGGCAGCTTTATGGACTGGCTCCTCTGCGCGCTGGCCGGCCACCGGGATATGCAGCCGCTTCTGGACGCTTATATAGAAGACAGGGGTAGTTCATGGGAAGAGACGTCCGCTGCACAGACGATGTTTCCGGCATCCTTTCTGATAAAAGAAATGAACATGGAACAAATGTTCGATAGCGACCTGACGGAACTGGCATCGGAGGAGCGCAGCCTTCTTTTGTTTGACCGGGAGAAGGAGAACTGCCGGAAACCGCTTCCGGAAGAAGTGGAAAAACAGCTTTCTTACCGCTATCCCTATGAAAAGTACAATCAGATTCCGGTCAAAGTATCCGTATCGGAATTAAAGAGCAGAAAACTGTCTGCTTTTGCGGAAGAGGAGGATTCCGTCCGCCTTCTGGAAAATGCGGCGAAAAAAAGTAGAAAAAAGCCTCTGCCGTCCTTTCTTTCCCAGGAGGCGCTTTTGCAGGAGCCGGAGGAGGACATTGCGGCAGTAAACAGGGGAAACGCCTACCATAAAGTATTTGAATGTCTGGATTTTACCTGTGCAGATACGGCGGAGCAGGTGAAAGAGCAGCTGGAACAGCTTTACGCCTCAGGTAAAGCAGACAGGGAGACAGAACGTGTCATAAGGCCGCAGAAGATTGCAGCGTTTGCGGCGTCGCCGCTGGGGAAACGGATAGGTGCCGCGCAGAGAGCAGGAAGGCTTTACCGGGAGCAGCCGTTTGTGTACGCCATGCCCGCAAAAGAGATTGACCCGCAGTGGGACAGTGACCAGCCTGTGATGATTCAGGGTATTATCGATGTATTTTTTGAGGAGGGGGATGGTCTGGTTTTGCTGGATTACAAAACAGATTATCTGCAGCCCGGGCAGGAGTTTCTGTTGTCTGAGCGCTATGCACAGCAGATGAAATATTATAGACTGGCGCTTTCTGCTATTATGAACAAACCGGTAAACGAGTGCCTGATTTATTCCGTTGGTCTGGAGGTGTCTATTCCACTATAATTTAATAAAAAAGTTTGCAAAAAAGATTGTAAAACCTGTCAGATTAATATACAATACTAATAGGGCAATTGGGAAAATGTTCCCTCTGTAAAAGGAAATCGGGAGAGCCATATTTTCGTTCGTTCGAAAGGAGTTCTTCTGTGTATAGATTTCGTTATAAATATATTTGGAGAGTGATATGTGTATGGAGAATCAGGTACAAAAATCTAAAAGAGAACGCAGTATGAATCGTGACATCTTTTGGAAGGAAAAGATGCGGATGGCGGAATCTGATCAACGAGTTGACGAAGTGACAGGACTGTATCATCTTGAGCGGATGAAAAAGAAAATAGAGGAGCGGTTTGAAGAGGAGAGCCTGTGCGGACAGCTATGGGCAGTGGATATAGATGGTTTTACAAAACTGCAGGAAAAATATGGACAGCTTCTGGCAGATGAGGTAATCTGCGATGTTGTTTCACAGGTACGCTGTTTTTTTCAGGGGGATTATTATATATGCCGGAATGGGGAAGATGAAATTTTAGTGTTTACCATGGATATCATGGAGAAAGAGGGCGTTGTAAAAAGTGCAGAACAGCTGTGTACAGAAATCAGGCAGATGTATGGCACTGACTGGATAAGCTGCGGCCTGACGGTGAGCATTGGAATTGCGTCGGCTCCGGAGCAGGGAAAAGAGTTTGATGAGCTGCACAGAAAAGCAGAATGTGCGGTTGGATTTGTGAAGGGCCGGGGCGGAGATGGCGCAGCCGTTTTTGAGGACGCGCACAAAGTGCGCCATGTCATTCCAAAGACTCCAAGACCTCACAGAAGTGCGCTTTTTGCCATGATACCAAGAGACAGCCTGCCGGAGTATATTTTCAAGCTTCTGAGTGATGCGAAAGATATACAGGCAACGGTAAACTATGCACTGCAGAGAATCGCCTGCTATTATGAGGCGGACCACTGTGCGGTTTATCTTGTGGAAAACGACCATCTGACACTGAACTGCAAATATGAATCACGCAGCAGTCAGGAAATCCGCCTTTCAGGGCAGATTGTGAATTTTACCCAGCAGGGCTGGAAGGACAGAAAGGAACGTCTGGAATTCAAGGGAAGGGCACAGGTTGTTGATTTGCATTCCTCCGAAAAAGGTGTACACTATTCAGAAGTGTTTTCCATGCTTCCTGATACGGCAAAGGCGCTGCGTGTTGCAATGTATGCGGTCGATGCCTATGTGGGTGAATTTTATGTTCTTGATTATTCCGGAACGAAAAAATGGGATGAAGAAGAGATTCATATTTTAGAGACGCTGGGTTCTGTATTTGGAAGTAAATTTATGCTGGATTACAGAATGGGACGGGTAGATGTTTCAGAAGGACTGGACGAGCTGGATACGCTGACGGAAGTATATAAGCTGGATGCATTTGTCAAGTATGCCGGAAGGCTGTTGGAAGAGACGAAAGAGCGGTATAATCTGGTGTACATGGATATAGGTAATTTCAAGGTGGTAAACCGGGATTGCGGTTATGAGGTAGGAGACCGGGTTTTAAAGGAGTGCGCCAGAATTTTAAGAGAAGAGATAGAGAATGTGCATTATGTAGGCAGGGTATATGGCGACAAATTTGCGATTCTAAGCAAAAGAATTGAAGGAGAGCCGCTGGCGGAGCTGGAAAAGCGTTCCTATAAAAATAATAGGCTGATTAAGGAAAAGCTGTGTGCTTTTTGTAAAGAAGAGAGTATACTGATACATACAGGACTTTATCAGGTGCAGCCCGGGGATGAGCTGGGGGTTGCCCTGTCCCGGGCGAAGATGGCGAAGAATATTGCCAAGCAGCAGATGACGGCAAGACCGATTTTCTATGAAAGCTGGATGAGCGACCGCGCACAGAAAGGATATGATCTGATTGTCAGTGTGGACGAGGCAATTGCGAATAAAGAGTTTATGGTATATCTGCAGCCGAAGGTAAACAGCGAGACACAGCAGATTATCGGTGCGGAGGCGCTGGTGCGCTGGCAGAAGCCGGACGGTTCCATGGTATTTCCGGATGATTTTATTCCGGTACTGGAAAAGAACGGCAAAATTGTGGATGTGGATTACTATGTATATGAGGAAGTGTTCCAGTATTTGCGGAGGCGCCTGGACGCGGGACTTGCTGTTGTTCCGATTTCCATGAATGTGTCCAGGGTACATCTGCAGAATGATGATTTTATTGATAAGGTGAATGAACTGCTGGATAAATATCAGATTCCGTGCGAGTATCTCGAATTTGAGCTGACGGAAAATATTTATGTGGAAAAAATGCAGGAAGCACTGCCGTTTGTTGAAAATGTAAGAAAGAAAAAGATTAAGGTTTCTATTGATGATTTTGGATCCGGATATTCTTCTCTCAACGTAATCAGCAGCATTCCTCTGGATGTACTGAAGCTGGATAAAGCGTTTATGAAACGCGGAGGCGAGTTGTCGAAAAAGGATAAGTCGGTTATCGTACATCTTGTGCGGCTTGCCAAGGATATCGAGCTGGATGTGCTCTGTGAAGGTGTGGAGACAGAGGTACAGGCCGAATTTGTCAAAAGCATTGGCTGCGACGCATGGCAGGGATACTGCTTTGCAAAGCCGATGCCGATGGAAGAATTTGACAAGTATCTGGATGGAGAAATACCTGTGAAGTAGCCGGATGGGGTCAGAAGCACATATTTGTGCGGTACGATAGAAAGACATACAATTCAAAAAAAGGAGTATGGATATGGATTTAAACCAACTGGCTGTTCAGGGTGAGGATAAGTTAAGAATCATACAGGAGCTGGTTCCCGGCAAGCAGATTACGATGGCGCATGTGATAGCCGGTCCGGAACCGGTCATTTATAAAAAACTGGGGCTGGATCCGGATGTGGATTACAGAAGGGCAGCGATTGGGATTCTGACAATGAGTCCCAGTGAAGTGTCCGTCATTGCAGGAGATCTGGCAATCAAAACCGCGAATGTAGAACTGGGGTTTATTGACCGGTTCAGCGGTACCTTGATTATTACGGGAAGGATTGCAGAAGTGGAATCTGCCATACAGGCAATTTTGAAATACACGAAGGAAAGTCTGGGCTTTACGGTCTGTGAGATTACAAAGACATGAGAAAGATTATTTTGATGGGGCGGAGCGGATGCGGAAAAACAACACTCCGCCAGGCTTTGAACGGAGAGAGTCTGCATTACCACAAAACCCAGTACATCAATCATTTTCAGGTGGTGATTGACACGCCGGGGGAATATGCGGAGAACCATTCCCTTGGAAGAGCGCTCGCCCTGTATTCCTATGAGGCGGATGTCGTGGGACTGTTAATCAGTGCGACGGATGAATACAGCCTGTTTCCACCTTGTGTCACGGCGTCGTCGACAAGGCCGGTTATCGGGATTGTCACACAGACTGACCGGGCAGATGCAAGGCCGGATTTGGCCAGAATGTGGCTGGAACTCGCCGGGTGTAAGGAGATTTTTTTTGTAAGCGCTTACACTGGAGAGGGCGTGGAGGAAATTTTGCAATATCTGGGTATACCTGCAGGGCACCCTTAATGTATGTGATGATGCAGCGAACCAAAGGGTCTGGTACTGCAGGGTGCTGTTAAAATAATATATAGAAGGATGAAAAAACATTTTGAATATGCAGCTTCTGCTTGAACAGCTGTTTGAAAAAGCAGTCTCTGCCTGATTCAAAGTGTTTTTGTATGATAAGACATGATGAATGAGAAAATATATAAAGGAATCTGTGCGGGAACGGGCGTAGCAAAAGGAAAGGCAAGGCGGTTTTATGCAGCGGCTCCCGTAATACAAAAACGGTATATACCGGATGCTGCGAAGGAACAGGAGCGTTTTTTCAGGGCGCAGCAGGCAGCGGCCAGGGAAGCAAAAAGGCTGTATGAAAAGGCCGGGACATGTTTAAATGAGAGGGATGCGGCAGTTTTTGAAGGGCTGCGTCTGCTTCTTTTGGATGAAGAACTGCAAAACCGCGTAAAGGAATGGATTTGCAGAGAGCAGATTAATGCGGAATATGCCCTGCATCAGGTGCTTTCGGAATATATAGAGACGCTGGGGCGTGCGCAGGAGTATTATATGAGGGAGCGCTGTGAGGATTTGCGGGAGGTGGAGCGGCATCTGCTTGCTGCGCTGCAGCAGGATAGCCAGAAGATTGTAGAGCTGGAAGAGAAGAGTGTGATTATCAGTGAAAATCTGGATCCGAGCCAGATGCTTTCCTTTGACCGGGCATATGCAGCAGCTTTTGTCACAACAAAGGGGACCATCCATTCGCACACGGCGATTATGGCGCGTCTCATGGGCATTCCGCTCATAGTTGGGTGTGATGAAAAGATATTAGATGTTTTGGAGGGTGCCTGTGTGGCGGTAGACGCGGATGCGGGTGAGGTATATGTAAACCCGGAAGGTAAACGTCTTTCGGAACTAGGTAAGAAGGAACAGCAGATGCAGAAGAAGCGGGAAAGACAGAAACGTCTTTCGGACGTTCCCTGTGTAACGAAGAGCGGAAAAAAAGTGCAGATATTTGCAAATATCAGCTGTGAAGAAGAGCTGGCGGCGCTGGATGTGCCTGGCGTGGACGGAATCGGCCTGTTCCGGAGCGAGTGGCTGTATCTGGAACGGAGCACATTTCCTTCCGAGGAACTGCAGACGGCGGTATATGGAAATGTGTTAAAGCAGATGAAAGGAAGACCAGTGGTGATTCGCACTCTGGATGCGGGAGGGGACAAAAAAGCAGAATATATGGAGTTTCCGGCGGAAGACAATCCGGCAATGGGCATTCGGGGCATCCGCTGCAGCTTTGCCTGGCCCGATGTGTTTTATACGCAGCTTCGCGCCTTATACCGCGCATCGGTGCATGGAAATCTGCATATATTATTTCCGATGATAACATCACTGTCTGAGGTAAATAAAATCAAACAGATGATTGGAGACGTGCAGGAAGAACTGCGGCAGGGGCAAATACCGTTTCAGCAGGTGCCGGTTGGAATTATGATAGAGACGCCGGCAGCTGCCATTATAAGCAAAACGCTGGCTGCAAATGTGGATTTTTTCAGCATAGGAACAAATGACCTGACGCAGTATGTGCTGGCAGCGGACCGGCAGAACAGCGCAGTTGCACCATATTATGAGAAGGCTCATCCTGCAGTGCTTGCGCTCATAAAGGAAACAATACAACAGGCCGGACTGCATCACATTCCGGTGTCGCTCTGCGGCGAACTGGGCGGTGACACCAGTGTGACACAGCAGCTGCTGGATTGCGGACTCACCTCATTTTCTGTGAATGCGCCGCAGGTGTTAGAATTAAAGGAAGCCATTATAAATTGTCATTGAAAATGACAGAGGACGGAAATTTGAAAGGGAAAATCATGCGAGAAAATTATAAGAAAAAAATAGCCGCCTTTGTTTTGGCAGCGCTGCTGCTTTGCGGCTGCGGCGGGGATGGAACCGCTTATCTTCAAAAAGCGGAGGAACAATTAAAAAAAGAAAACTACAGCAGGGCATTGGAATTATATAATAAGGCAATCATGGAGGATGAGGATCTTTTGAAGGCGTACCGCGGTGCGGGAATAGCCAGCCTGAAAATGGCGGATTATGAAAAGGCGAAGGATTTCTTTTTGCGTGCCCTGAAAAAGACAGATGGGATTATCAGTAAGGATGAGGTGGATATCGCGTATTATCTGGGAGAGGCTTACAGCTGCCTTGGGGAGTATAAGGAGGCAAAGGACCAGTATTCTGCGATACTGGAGTACGATTCCAAAGAAACGGATGCTTATTTTTACAGAGGCTGTGCCTATTTAAAACAAAATAAGGCAGACAAGGCAAAAAAGGATTTTGGACAGGCTTCGAAAAGCAGTGATTTGATGGTTTTGTTTGGAATATATGAGGCCTATACCAACCAGGGAATGGAGGATGGGAAAGCTTTTCTGGATAAAATAGTATCGTCAAAAGGGGACACGGCTGAGGACTGGTATGTAAAGGGCAAGGCCTATATTCAGCTCGGCATGGAAAAGGAAGCGCTTGACAGTCTGAACAAAAGCATCAAAAAGGGAAATGACCAGGCAATTTTTTATCTTGGTACGGTTTATGAACTGAAGGCCGATTATGAAACGGCCCTGACCTATTACAGACAGTATCAGGAAAAAAAGGGTCTGACATTTGGAGAATACCAGTCCGTTTCCTACTGTATGATACAGGCAGGGGATTTGCAAGGGGCCGTGGCGCTGAATGAGAGCATGCAGAAAAGTGCCGGTAAGAAAGAAAAACAGAATCTTTTATTTGAACAGATTCTGTTGTATGAAAGAGCATGTAACTATGAGATGGCAAGGGAGACGGCGGAGAATTATGTAAACCTATATCCGGAAGATGAAGAGGGACTGAAAGAATATGAGTTTTTAAAAAGCAGATAAAAGGTTTTTCTGCCCTGCACAGGAGGGTTTGTTTTATATGACCTGCGGCAGGGGAAGGAAGGCTGTTTTCGGAAAGAAAGGAAAGGAGTTTATGTTTGAGACAAAAAAAGAAATGGAGCGGGTAATTCTGGTGGGAGTGAGCACTTCCGACGAGGAGGATATGCAGGCCTCCCTGGATGAACTGGAAGAGCTTGTGAAAACTGCGGGTGCTGCGGCAGTGGGACGTGTAGTGCAGAGCCGGCAGCAGATGCATCCCGGCACTTACGTAGGCAGGGGGAAGCTGGAAGAGATCAAAGAAGCTTTGTGGGAGTACGAGGCAACTGGCATCGTGTGTGACGATGAGCTTACGCCTGCGCAGCTGCGCAATATGGAACAGGAGCTGGATACGAAAATTATGGACAGAACGCTGGTCATATTAGATATTTTTGCAAAACGGGCGTCCACGAATGAGGGGAAAATCCAGGTGGAGCTTGCGCAGCTAAAGTACAGCCTGGCACGTCTGGTCGGCCTGCGGAGCTCCCTGTCAAGACTGGGCGGGGGAATCGGAACAAGAGGACCGGGTGAAAAAAAATTAGAGATGGACCGGCGTCTCGCAAAAGAAAGAATTTCTATTTTAAAGAGGGAATTAGAGCAGGTAAAAAAACACAGAGAGGTGACGCGCAGCCAGCGAAGCAGGCAGAAAATAGCAACCTTTGCAATTGTCGGCTATACCAATGCGGGAAAATCTACGCTGTTAAATGCCCTGACAGACGCAGGGGTGCTGCAGGAGGACAAATTGTTTGCAACGCTGGACGCGACAACCCGTGTTTTGGAGC
>CANOFI010000068.1 GCA_947565255.1 uncultured Lachnospiraceae bacterium | reverse complement strand
CTTTTGTTTTTTTCGCCGCACTAATTTTGGTGTTTCAAAATCAATCTGTCTGCTGACATTTAACGCAATTCCCACTTCAGCCATTAAAAGGATCAGCGCCGTTCCGCCGTAGCTGATAAACGGAAGTATCACGCCGGTAGAGGGGAGCAGATTTGTTACAACTCCCACATTTAAAATAACCTGCAGCATCAGGTGGGCAAAAATTCCTGTGACAATCATGCCGCCCAGCAAATCTTTTGAATTTTTAGCGATAAACATCAGCCTGTACAATAAAATTGCAAACATAACGAGCACCAGACAGGCTCCTATCATGCCAAGCTCTTCACAGATAATTGCGAAAATCATATCATTCATTGCTTCCGGCAAAATCATTTTCTGGATTCCTGCACCCAGTCCTTTCCCCCACAATCCGCCGGAGCCTATGGAATACAATGCCTGGGAGGTCTGGTATACCTTGCTCTGGTCCGCCAGCTTTTCCGGCGCAAGCCATGCGAAAATACGCACATACCGGAAATTATCATTCGGGTCTGCATAATGCAGCACATACTGGATATAAGCCGTCGCTACCCCGGCCATGCCGATTCCTCCCACGATAAACCACTTGTATCCGGGATAAGCCACAAATACCATCAGCACGGTAATCAATCCAATAATCAGACCGGAGCTTAAATTATCCGTAACCTTTAAAATCAAAAGCATTTCCAGAATTGCCATCAGTGCAAAAACAGCTATCACCTGTATTCTGTCAATGATACGGCTCAATTTGTTAATCAAGAAAGCATTTACCAAAATCACGCCAATCTTAAAGATTTCTGCAGGCTGAAACTGTGCAGGCCCGATTTTAATCCACCTTGTCGCTCCGTTTAAATTCACTCCAAGCGGTGTCTTCACCAGAAGCACTGAAATAATGGATCCAGCGATAATTAAAATTAAAACCGGCTTCTTTACATACAAATGATAGTCAATCTTTGAAAAAACAACCATGGCAACTACACCAAGAGCGCCAAAAATACACTGTCTGCGAAAAAAATTGTCCGTATATATGCTCGCCGTGTACAGCATCAGCAGGCCAAACAAAACGAGAAACAGCACAATAAAGACAAGCGTATAATCAAAATACACCCTGTTTTTGCGCTTGCCGGAAACATTCTGCGAAGATGTATGTGTTTCCTCTTTCCGCCTCGGCATATCCTGCGGGGAGGTGCGTCTTTCTCTTCTGGGTGTCTCCTCATATGTATGGGTACGGCGGACTGCAGCTGCCGGCTCTTTTTTCTTTCTTTGTGCCTGTCCTGCAGCCGGCACCCGTTTTTTTTGTTTTTTTGTATTCTGTACTGACTGATGCCCGGCTGTTTTTTTTTGCGGTCCGGCAGACGGTTTTTCCCGGCTGTTTCCGAACTCCGGAAGAATCCGGAAATGCATATCCTCAGCAGACTGCCTCTCCTGATACTTCTGCCTGCGAATTCTTTCGTGATATTCTCTATTCGATTGTCTTGTTCTTTTCTTTTTTGCCATGTTAAAGATACCTCAAAACAGCAGAGTCCTAAAAACAGTAATTTTAGGACTCTGCTGTGAGAAATAACAATTATACTCTGGACAGGTACTCCCCGGTTCTTGTATCAATCTTGATAACATCATTCTGATTTACAAACAAAGGTACATATACCGTCGCCCCAGTCTCCACAACAGCCGGCTTCGTTGCTCCTGTGGCCGTATCGCCCTTCACACCCGGTTCTGTCTGTGTTACCTCCAGTTCCACAAACAACGGCGGCTCAACCGCAAATACACTTCCCTTGTGCGAACATACTTTTACCGTATCGTTCTCTTTTACAAACTTGAGCGCATCCCCAATCGAAGCTGCATCTAGGGCAATCTGCTCATACGTCTCCGTATCCATAAAATTATACAAATCACCGTCCGAATATAAATACTGCATATCCTTTCTGTCGATATGTGCCTGAGGACACTTCTCCGTCGGACGAAACGTCTTCTCAACCACACCTCCGTTTTTGATATTTTTCAACTTGGTTCTTACAAATGCAGCACCCTTTCCAGGCTTCACATGCTGAAATTCAATAATCTGATAAACATTATTATCCAATTCTATTGTAATTCCATTTCTGAAATCTCCTGCTGATATCATGCTGATATTCCTCCTTCATTTTCACTCATCGAATGCGTCTTACTCCCTTTGCCGCAAGCTCCCGGGCTATCTGACCGTAAAGACACTATTTCTATATTATTCTATAATATTTCCCATACATTTTCAACTACTTTTTTCAAAAATATTACAATTGTATCAATTCTTTTGGAGATTTTGTCAGATTTTCACATCCGTTCCGGGTTACAACGACCAGATCCTCAATCCGGACTCCGCCGAAATCCGGGATATATATGCCGGGTTCCACTGTCTCTGTCATCCCCTCCTGCAAAACCATCTCCTCCTTAGGAGACAACGCCGGAAATTCATGAATAAACAGGCCCACACTGTGTCCCAGCCCATGGCCGAAATATTGTCCGTATCCGGCTTTTTCAATCTGGTTCCTTGCCGCAGCATCCGCATCACAGCAGCGCATTCCGCTTTTTATTGCTGATAACGCCGCAAGCTGCGCCCTTAATACCGTCTCATAAATATCCTTCTGACGCCCGGATGCCTCTCCCATGACCACTGTTCTCGTCATATCAGAGCAGTACCCATGATATATGCACCCGAAATCCATAACAACAAAATCGCCTTTCTGCAGTCTGGCATCTCCCGGCACTGCATGGGGCATGGCCGTTCTTTTTCCAAAAACCGCTATCGTTTCAAAGCTCAGACCCTCCGCACCGTATTTTCTCATGGCACATTCAATTTCCCATGCTGCTTCTTTTTCCGTCATTCCCACACAAAGCTCTTTTAAAATGTGCGAAAATGCATGGTCACCGATGGCCTCTGCCTTTGCAATACATTCCAGCTCCGAAGCATCCTTGATGCAGCGGAGCCGTTCTAATTTTTTATCCAGTTCAAGCCACGCAATATCGGGAAGCTTTGCCCGGAAGGCCTGTACATCGCTGTAAATCATTGCGTGATTCTCAAACCCGATGCACTGTATCTTTTCTTCCTCTGCCAGCTGCCTTGTCTTTTCCTGGTACGACACCGCACGGTCTGTCTGAAAAATCTCAAAATCCTTTACCTCCTCCTTCGCCCAGACCGTATAACGTGAATCCGTCATAAGCACCTGTCTTTTTTTCGAAATATAGAGATACGCCGTATCTCCGGTAAATCCGCTGAAATACCGGATATTATAACGCTGTGCCACCAGCACCGCATCTATTTTTTCCTGCTCCAGCAGCTGCATAAGACGCTTCATTCTAGCATTCATCACAAAGAATCCTTTCTAATTCATCTACAATTTGTCCCGGTGATTTCCGGTCTGTCTTCAAAACGGTATCTGCCACACGTTCATAAATGGATTCTCTCTTTTGCATCAGTTCTGTAATTTTGTGCTCCAGCTCCCCGCCCTGTAAAAGCGGCCGGCCGGCTCCTCCTTTTAACCGTTCCACCAGGGTTTCCTTTTCAGCCTTCAGATATACGGTTTTTCCAATATTTTTTAAGTATTCGTGATTCTCTGTCTGGACCGGCAGGCCGCCTCCTACAGAAATCACGGTATGTTCACAGCCGGAAAGCCGGCTTAACAGCTCCGTCTCCATCCGGCGAAACTGCACTTCCCCTTTGTCCCTGAATATTTTACCGATGGTACAATGCTGCTCCTTTTCAATCTGCTGATCCGTATCGACAAAATCCATCGCAAGCCGCCTGGCAAGCTTTTGCCCGATTGTCGTTTTTCCGGCTCCCATAAACCCAATTAAAATAATATTTTTCATATACACTCCAAACTACAGCTGTTTTTCCAGAAGCTCTGATACCTGCCGGCACACCGCCTCATCTATGCTGACTTTATTCCACAGCTCGTATGCCGTCACGGCCTGGTAAAGCAGCATTTTCAGGCCGCCGCACGCAAAGCCGCCCTGTGCTTCTACAAGCTGCATAAATCTGGTATGGGCAGGGTTGTATACAATATCCATCGCCTGCGCAATCCTTTTATAAAATGCTTCCTCCGTGATAACGGCCTGGTCTGCATTCGGGTGCAGCCCTACACTGGTTGTCTGCAGTGCAATCAGGGACTCTTTCGGCAGCTTTTCATATTGCCCGGTTTCTAATGCCGTAAGCTCCACATCCGGAAAAAATTCTTTCACCCGCCCGGCTAATTCCTCCGCCCGCTTCTTCGTCCGGTTCAAAATGTAAATCCGCCCGGCGCCTGACTGGGCACACATATATACCGCTGCATTTGCCGCACCGCCCGCACCCAGTACAACGACGTCTCTGCCTTTTACAAAAATCCCTTCGCTCTCCATGGCTCTTTTCAGTCCGAGGTAATCCGTGTTGTATCCCTTATAACCATTTTCTGTGCGGACCAGAGTATTTACGGCGCCAATCCGCCCGGCATTTTCATCCACCCCGGCAAGATAGGCCATAACCTCCTTTTTATAAGGAACCGTTACATTCACTCCTAAAATATTCAGATCAAATGCCCCCAAAACGGCGCTTTTTAAATCCTTTTGTACCAGAAACGGCACATAAACCAAATTATGCCCAAGAACTGCCGCCAGTCCGTTGTGAATCACCGGCGATAACGTATGGGCAACCGGACTGCCTATCAACCCGCACAGCCTCGTTTCTCCATTTACGGCCTCTATCATATGTTTTCCTCTTCTCTAATCCATATCTCCATCTGCTATCGTCTCTGCATCATCAAATTTCTTTGCGGCTGTTTTCAGCCTCTTTTTTCTATATTCCCGAATCACAAAATATTCTAACCGCCGCTTCAGCACAATCTGAATCTCCTCTTTTGGATTCATGGGCGCTGCCAGTATCGTAAACAGTCCTGCCCTCTTCGCACCCCACACGTCCGTAAAGAGCTGGTCGCCCACAAAAAATGTATTGGAAGTGTCCGTTCCCATAAGCTCCATCGCCCTTTTATAATTTCTGATTTTGGGCTTTCCGGCCTTGTGTATGGAATGTACCTCTGTGATATCTTTTTTGAACAGTTCCACCCGCTCCTGCCCGTTATTGGAAAGCAGACAGCACGAAAACCCGATGTTCTCCAGACGGAGAAACAGTGCAGCGGAGCGTTCATCTGCCGGCGCTCCATGGGGCACCAGCGTATTGTCAATATCAAAAATGATACCGCGGTAGCCTTTCGCATATAACTTTTCATACGGAATCAGATAGGCGGATTCCACATACCTCGACGGATAAAATTTTGCAAACATTTCGGCCTCCTGTTATTTGTCAAGCACCTTTTTTAATTCATCCATAAATGTATTCACATCTTTAAATTCACGGTACACCGATGCAAAGCGGACATACGCAACCGCCTCCAAATCCTTCAGCTTGTCCATGACAATCTGCCCAATTACCGTGCTCGGAACCTCTTTCTCCTCCCGGTTGAATATTTCGATTTCCACCGAGTCAATCAGCTGATTAATTTTTTCCACAGGAATCGGTCTCTTATGGCAGGCCCTTAACACGCCCGCCTCGATTTTGGAACGGTCGTACTGCTCCCTGTTGTTATCCTTTTTAATTACAATCAGGGGAATCGTCTCAACCTTTTCATAAGTTGTAAACCGTTTTTTGCATGTATCACAGGAACGGCGCCTTCGAATCGAACTATTATCGTCCGCAGGCCTTGAGTCGATTACTCTTGTATTCTCCTGATTACAAAATGGGCATTTCATAACATTTTCCTCCTCCGTTATCCACACAACACCTTATCTGGTTACCTAAAACTAAACGATACTATTTGTAGTATACATGGGGCCCCTGCCTTTTGTCAAACTAATATTCACACTTTATGTAAACTTTTTCAATATCCACCTTTACAAGAATGATATCTCTGCCGATTTGCTCCACACACTGCCAGGGAATTACATATTCCATATCTCTCCCCAGAAAGCCGCAGATTTTTCCGGGTCCGGGTACAATCAATGCCTCCACGCAGCCTGTCTGGCAGTTGATTTCCACATCCGCAACACATCCAAGCCGTTTGCAGTCACATATGTTGATGACTTCCTTCTGGCGGAGCTGCCATAAACGTATCGTATTTCTTTCCATTCTGTACGACCTTCTGGAAGTTCTTATTTTAATATATGCATACTTTTCCTTTTTGTGAATCAAAGTTCAAAAGCATGGGCAGCGCACCTGAAAACCATATTATTGTATTTTCATATTATTGTATTTCCGTATATCTGTTTTCTGTATTATTGTATTAGCATAACAATATAATTCTTCCCAAAAGATAAATGGTTTCATTTTCAGACATGCTCTAATATGTTTCAAACTGGCTATTGTACAATTGCGCATAAAATCCGCCTTTTTCGAGCAGCTCCTCATGCGTCCCCTGCTCTTCGATATGCCCGTCCCTCATTGCAAGAATGCAGTCCGCCTCTTTTATCGTGGACAGCCGGTGCGCGACAATGAAGCTGGTGCGCCCCTTCATCATACGGGCAAACGTCTCCTGTATTTTTAATTCCGTACGGGTATCAATCGAGGATGTGGCCTCGTCTAAAATCAGCATGGACGGCAGCGAGAGCAAAACCCTGGCAATGCACAGCAGCTGCTTCTGCCCCTGTGAAAGGTTGCCTCCATCTTCCCCTATGACTGTATCATACCCTTTCGGCATACGCTTAATAAAGCTGTGGGCATGAGCCGTTTTTGCCGCCCGGATCACCTCCTCATCCGTGGCGTCCGGCTTGCCATAGCAAATGTTTTCACGGATGGTACCCGCCTTTAACCAGGTCTCCTGTAGCACCATTCCGTAATTCTTTCGCAGATTATCTCTTTTGATATCATAAATCGACGTCCGGTCAATGCAGATGTCCCCGCCGTCAATGTCGTAAAAACGCATCAAAAGATTAATTAACGTACTCTTTCCGCAGCCCGTTGGACCTACTATTGCAACACGCTGTCCGGGATGCACCGTCAGATTAAAATCTTCAATCAGCGGTTTCTCCTTTACATAAGAAAACGAAACATGCTTTAACTCTACAGTCCCCTCCGGCTGCGCAAGCTCTGCGGCGCCCTCCTTATCCGGAGCAATCACCGGTTCATCCAGAAGCTCAAATACACGCGAGGCAGACGCCAATGCATTCTGAAACTCCGTCACGACACCGGATATTTCATTAAAGGGCTTTGCGTACTGGCTGGCATAATTCAAAAAGGTGGTCAGCTGCCCCACCGACAGTCCTCCCCTTATCACACCAACTGCGCCGAACACGCCGACTCCCGCATACACGAGTCCATTGACGAAACGTGTCGAGGGATTTACAAGTGATGAGAAAAAGATGGCGCGCAGACTGCTGTACTCCAGCTCCTTATTGTCCTCCTCAAACCGGCTCTGTGCCTCTTTTTCGTAGGCAAACGCCTGGACCACCCGCTGATTTCCAACCATTTCATCAATCAGCGAGGTTAATTTTCCTCTCGCCTCCGACTGCTTTTTAAACATCTGAAATGTATTCTTTGCAATAAACGCAGCGATAAACAAAGACAGCGGTGTAATCACCACAACGACAACCGTAATTTTTATATTAATCCGCAGCATAAACACCAGAGTTCCGGCAATTGTCAGAACGCCCGTAAACAACTGGTTAAATCCCATTAAAAGTCCGTCCGAAAGCTGGTCAATGTCCGTGACAATCCGGCTGAGCGTATCGCCGTATGGATGCGCGTCCATGTAGCCAACCGGAAGCTTTTGTAATTTACAAAAGACTTCCGTACGGATATCGCGCACAATCCGGTATGTCATCTTATTATTCCACAAATTCATCAGCCACTGGGCTGCAGAAGTTGCACTCACAACGACTGCAAACCGTACCAGAATCATAAAAATATTGTCAAAATCGACGTTCTCTTTTCCGACGATAAAATCCACCGCGTCCCCGATTAAAATCGGCACATACAACGTCAGCACCACGGTAACCGCCGCAAATAATAAGGACAGCACAAGCAGCGGCATATACGGCCTGATATACGAAAACACCCTCTTCAGAGTGGATTTGTTATTTGCCTTTTTGTTCGCCTGCATTGGCACTCACCTCCTGTTTTGACACCTGGGAATCGCAGATTTCCCGATACACCTCGCATGTCTGATATAGCTGCTCATGATTTCCCGCCCCGACAAGCCGGCCGTCATCCAGCACCAAAATTTTATCTGCATTTTGCACAGATGCAAATCTCTGTGAGACAAGAAAAGTGGTCGTATCCCCAAGATCATGTGCAATTGCTTTCCGAAGTCTTGCGTCCGTCGCAAAATCAAGCGCGGAAGCACTGTCATCCAAAATCAGGATATCAGGTTTCTTTACCAGGGCTCTCGCAATTGTCAGCCTCTGCTTCTGTCCTCCGGAAAGATTTTTTCCCTCCTGTTCAATCATAAAGTCCAGTTTTTTGTTTTTTTGTTCCACAATTTCCTTTGCCTGGGCTATTGTAAGCGCTTTCATAATCTCCTCGTCCGAGGCTTCCTTATTTCCCCATTTCATATTTTCCCGTATGGTTCCTTTAAACAATACCGCCTTTTGCGGAACGACTCCAATCCGCTTTCTAAGCTCAGTCAGGTCATAGTTTTGCAGCGGTATGCCAAACACGCGCACCTCGCCCTCTGATACGTCATAAAATCTCGGAATCAGGTTCACCAGCGAGCTTTTTCCTGAGCCGGTTCCGCCAATCACTCCGATTGTCTGCCCTTTCTCTGCCGTAAATGAAATCTGTTCTAAAGCTGCCTCCTGCCCTTCCCCATAAGAAAAGCTCACCTGTTCAAACACAACGGCCTCTTTTTCATTGTTCCCACCCGAAACCGGCTGCTGCGGATTCACAATGGATGCCTGCTCATCAAATATTTCTTTCACTCTGTTGCTGCATGCAAGTCCCTTTGTAAAATTGATAATCAGATTGACCAGTTTGATTAATTCTACCAGAATCTGGGACATATAATTGACAAGCGCTACGACCTCGCCCGTTTTTATCACACCACTGTTTACCTCGATGCCTCCTACCCAAATGATGGCGATTAGCGCGGCATTTACCATAAGGTATGTCACGGGATTCAGAACTGCCGCCACCTTCCCCACAAACATCTGCAGGCCGTATAATTCATCTGCCGTCCTGCAAAAGGCTTTTTCCTCGTACGCCTGTCTTCTGAACGCGCGAATCACCCGCACTCCTGCAAGATTTTCCCTGGATGAGAGCAAAATGCGGTCTAATTTTTTCTGCACCTTTTTGTAGAGCGGAATGGTAGAAAGCATAACACCGAACACAACTACGCTGAGAAGCGGAATTGCAACCACGAATATCAGGGCGGCCTTTCCATTGACCGTAAATGCCATAATCATGGCGCCGAACACGACGAAGGGTGACCGGAGAAACAGCCTGAGCACAAGGTTTACCACGGTCTGCATCTGGTTGATATCCGATGTAATGCGCGTAACCAGCGTAGATGTACCGAGCTTGTCTATCTCCTGGTAAGACAGCGTATTAATATGGCGGAACAAATCCCTGCGGATGGAGGTTCCAAACCCCACGGAGGCCTTCGCTGCAAAATACTGTGCCGTAATGGAGCATACAAGTCCAATAATGCTCAGCAGCACAAGCACACCGCCCATTTTATAAATGTGCGAAGCATTTCCGGCAGTAATTCCTTTATCGA
This sequence comes from uncultured Lachnospiraceae bacterium, assembly GCA_947565255.1. Taxonomy (GTDB): domain Bacteria; phylum Bacillota; class Clostridia; order Lachnospirales; family Lachnospiraceae; genus JAAVZI01. The sequence goes on along the minus strand of CANOFI010000068.1, from coordinate 175 downwards.
TTATACTTGCCATCACCAGCGGAACAAACAGCTCAAAAACCGCCTCTAAAAGTTTAAACAGCGGTCCAATGACACTTTCCTTTTTGTAATCCTTTAAATAGTAAATAAATTGTCTCATAATGTCTCCTCTTCGGAATAGGCGATGATTTTAGAAATCATTTAGACGTTAATCCGC
>CANOFI010000067.1 GCA_947565255.1 uncultured Lachnospiraceae bacterium | reverse complement strand
AAAATGCCTACTTATATCAGATGGATGAGATTGTAACAGATGATGCCTGTATTTATGAACAGCTTCAGAAGTATTTTGAAGAGGTTCATCCTGAATGGAAAAACAGGGTGCGGTTTTATGAAGATAACCTGCTTCCTCTCGCAAAGCTGTATGATTTGGACAACCAGATTCAGGCAGCCTTAAAAGAGCATGTCTGGTTAAAATCCGGCGCCTATTTATTGATTGAGACGACAGAGGCATGTACGGTTATTGATGTCAATACCGGGAAATTTGACGGACATAAAAACAAGGCAGACACATTTTTTAAAATTAATGTCGAAGCGGCAAAAGAAATAGCGGCGCAGATGAGACTCCGGAATCTTTCCGGAATCATTCTGGTTGATTTTATTAATATGGAGGCCGAAGCGAACGAGCGGCTTTTGCAGGAATTTTCGAATTTTGTAAAGCCTGACCGGATTCAGACACATGTGATTGACATGACAAAGCTCGGCATTGTGGAGGTTACACGGAAAAAAGAGCGGTGCTGCCTAAAAGAGGCCGTGGCAAAGCTGATGTACTGACACCCTGCGGGTGTGCTAAAATATGTTGCTTTTTTTTGTATAATGTGTTATTGTAATAATACAATGTTCTATGTAATAACAAATTTTTTGCATAAAAAAAGGAAAAATTGAAACAAAAATGGAACAGAATTGACATAAGGAGGATTTGCGTGATGAAACTCGAAATGCAAGGCATCCACAAAAGGTTCGGGGAAAAAGAAATCCTGCATGGCGTTTCTTTTTCGGTGGAAAGCGGAAAAGCGTTAGGACTTTTGGGACGAAACGGCGCCGGAAAAACAACAACCATCCGAATTTTGATGGATGTGTTCCGGGCAGACAACGGAACGATTACCTTAGATGGCAGCCCATTTAAAGCATCGGAGCAAAAAATGGGCTATCTGCCGGAGGAGCGCGGTTTGTATCCCAAAAAGACAGTCATAGACCAGATGGTATATTTGGCCCGGCTCCGCGGAATTTCAAAAGCGGAGGCGAAAAAAAATAGTTTGAGATGGCTGAAGCGTCTGGAATTAGAGCAATATGAAACGAAAAAGCTGGAAACGCTTTCCAAAGGAAACCAGCAGAAGGTACAGCTGGCGTCTACGCTTGTATCGGACCCGGACATCGTCATACTGGATGAGCCGTTCAGCGGACTGGACCCGGTAAACGCGCAGATTTTAAAGGACGTTGTAAATGAGCTGATTGCGGAAGGAAAGATTGTTATTTTCTCCAGCCATCAGATGAGTTATGTAGAGGAATTTTGTGAAGATATTGCCATTATCAATCATGGCGAGGTCGTGTTAAGCGGCAGGCTCTCCGAGATCAAAAAGGAATTCGGGCACAACCAGATTGTCCTGAATGCGGACAATTATACACCGCAAAAGCTAAGCGAGCTGCTTTCCGCCTCATTCGGCGACGCTGTGACGGTAAACAAGGTGCAAAAGGACGGCTGTATTATGCAGTGCATCGGCAGCTCAAGAAGGGAGCTTTTAAAGCGGCTTGCAGACAGCGATATTGAAATTGAGCGGTTTGAAGCATATAAGCCGTCCCTGAATGACATATTTATTGCAAAGGTAGGTGAGGAAGCATGAAAAAGTTAAAAACAGTACTGGGATTTGAATTATCCAACTATCTGCAGAATAAAACCTTTTTAATCACTTCTCTTTTAATTGTGGTTGTAATTGCCGTTGTGATGTTCCTGCCGCGCTTTATTGATATGTCAGACATGCTCGGAACCGGGGATGCAGCCGGAAGCGCAGAAGAAAGTGCAGGGGATGACGACGGAGAGGAAAAAACGTATGTGATTTATGATAAAACCGGCGCATTTTCCAAGACCGCCGTTCTGGAAGAAAGCTTTCCCGGCTCAAAATGGAAAACGGCCAAATCCGCTGATGAAGTCAAAAAGCAGGTGAATTCCCAGAAAGCAAGTGCCGGATTCGTCGTAAATTCTCTGACCGAATATGAGCATTTTGTGCATAACAAGGACTTGTCCGATATGGATATGGTTGTTTTTGACGAACTGTTAGCCCAGGCTTACCGCGTGTCTTATTGTGAGGAGAAAAATCTTCCGCTCGACGAGGTCATGAATCTGGTGAACGTAAATGTAACCGGCACGGAGAAAATCCTCGGAAAAGATATGAGTGAAAGCTTTGCCTACTGCTATATTCTCGTCATTGCGGTCTTTATGATTATTATTTTATATGGTATCATGATTGCGACATCCGTTACAACTGAAAAGAGCAACCGTTCTATTGAGGTGCTTGTGACATCCACAACGTCAAACAGCCTTATTTTCGGTAAAGTGCTTGCAGGCACAATCGCGGCGTTTGTACAGGTCGGCCTCGTCCTTTTTGCAGGTGTTGGCGGCTATGCCATAAACTACGATTACTGGGGCGGAAAGCTGGATGCGGTATTGCATATTCCGGGGAATGTGCTTCTGGTGTTCGGACTGTTTGCTCTGTTTGGTTTTGTCTTTTATGCAAGCATTTATGCCGCGGTCGGGGCGCTTGTATCCAAAACGGAGGATATCAATAAGACGGCCGGCAGTGTGCAGATGATCATTATGATTGTATATTTTTTAGTGTTGTTCCAGATGTCGAATATTGACGGAACGATTATGAAGGTGCTGTCATTTCTGCCGGTCAGCTCTTATTCCGCCATGTATATCCGCGTGGCCATGGGAGAAGTCGCAGCCTGGGAAATCATCGTATCCTTTGCAATTCTTCTGGCTTCTACCGGACTGGTCGGATATCTTGCAGCAAAAATTTACCGGATGGGGACGCTCCGCTATGGAAATCCTATCAGCATCCGCTCCGCAATCCGCATGCTGAAAAATAAATCGGCGGAATAAAATTTACAATAAATCCCTTGACACACTTTATTTGCCATGCTACAATATATTGGTATGCCGCACAGCGAGGTTTTCAAATGTTTTTATAAATGACCACTGGTCATAAAAACTGCCAAAGCTGGCGAGTAATGATAATAGGAGGTGCCATATGTACGCAATTATAGCAACAGGTGGTAAGCAGTACAAAGTATCTGAAGGCGATATCATTAACGTAGAAAAGCTCGGCGCTGAGGCCGGAGAGACAGTCGTGTTCGATCAGGTTCTTGCTGTAAATGACGGCGAGTTAAAGGTTGGTACACCAACCGTTGCTTCTGCCAAAGTCACTGCTTCTGTAGTAGCAGAGGGCAGAGGAAAGAAAGTAATCGTTTACAAGTATAAGAGAAAAACCGGATACCACAAAAAGAACGGTCACAGACAGGCGTTTACAAAGGTTAAGATTGAATCCATTACAGCTTAACAGCGGGAATTTCCAATGATTACGGTTACCATTACTAAAAATGCATCAAATGAATATTGTGCGGTACAGCTTTACGGGCATGCCGGTTATGCAAGGTCTGGCAGAGACATTGTATGCGCCGCCGTATCTGTATTAGTCATCAATACATTCAATTCCATAGAAGCCTTTACAGAGGATAAGAAGTTTATGGAGATTGCTGAAAATGAAAAAGAAGGGTTTATACACTGCCGTTTTTTACGCACAGTCAGCAGAGAGACAGCCCTTTTGCTTGATGCAATGGTTCTTGGACTGCAGGGCGTTCAGGAACAGTATTCGAAGAAGTATATGAAACTCATTTTTGAGGAGGTGTAATAGTATGATGAAGTTAAACCTTCAGTTTTTTGCTCATAAAAAAGGAGTCGGTTCTACAAAGAACGGCAGAGATTCCGAATCCAAAAGATTAGGTGCAAAAAGGGCAGACGGACAGTATGTAAAGGCTGGAAACATTCTTTACAGACAGCGCGGAACAAAAATCCATCCTGGGATTAATGTCGGACGCGGCGGCGATGATACCTTATTTGCGTTAACAGACGGTGTTGTTCGTTTCGAGAGAAAGGGAAGAGATAAGAAACAGGTTTCTATCTATCCGGTAAGCGAGTAATTCCAAAGTCCTTCACCAATGAAAAGAAGGCACGTTTTTGTAATAAGACAGGCTTCAAATCTTTTGGTTTGAAGCCTTTTTATGCGCAGGCCCGCACAGGGAAATTTGCTGCTAAAGCAGCATGCGGGCCGCGCGGCGGGCAGGGAGAAAATCTTCCCTACTCGATTGCACACGGACGCGGAAAGGAAGAAAGGAGGGATCGTATGTTTGCAGACAAAGCAGTCATCTATATACGCTCAGGAAAAGGCGGGGACGGACATGTCAGTTTCCGCCGCGAAAAATATGTTCCGAACGGCGGACCGGACGGCGGGGACGGCGGACACGGCGGCGATGTGATTTTTGAAATCGATCCGGGAATCAATACGTTATCCGATTTCCGTCACAAAGGCAAATATTATGCGCAGGACGGCGAACAGGGAAAAAAACGGAATTGTCACGGTGCAGATGGGGATGATATCATTATTAAGGTTCCGGCGGGGACGCTTTTAAAGGAAGCAGAAAGCGGACAGGTCATCGCCGATATGTCTGGCAGCCATACCCGTGCCGTCATATTAAAGGGCGGACGCGGCGGTCTTGGGAACCAGCATTTTGCAACGGCGACCATGCAGGCGCCGAAATATGCGCAGCCGGGCAAACCAGGGCGCGAATTGTGCGTACAACTGGAGCTGAAAGTCATTGCGGATGCAGGTCTGGTCGGATTTCCGAATGTCGGAAAATCCACGCTGCTTTCCCATGTGACCAATGCAAAGCCCAAAATTGCCAATTATCATTTTACGACTTTAAGTCCAAATCTCGGCGTCGTGGACTTAGACGGAGCGCCGGGCTTTGTCATTGCCGACATTCCCGGTCTGATTGAAGGCGCATCGGAAGGAATCGGGCTTGGACATGACTTTCTGCGCCATATTGAGCGGACGAAAGTCATCATCCACATGGTAGATGCGGCATCCACAGAAGGACGGGACCCGGTCGCAGATGTCTACGCCATTAATAAAGAGCTGGAGACCTATAATGCTGATATCACAAAACGCCCACAGGTCATTGCCGCCAACAAAACCGATGTGATCTATGTACAGGACGGGGAGGAGGACCCAATAGAACGACTGCGAAAGGAATTTGAGCCGCAGGGCTATCAAATCTTTCCTATTTCCGCCGTCACCGGAAAAGGGTTAAAGGAACTTCTCTATGCGGTCAGCCGCATGGTGGAAGAGAGCGGTAAGGAGCCGGTGGTATTTGAGCAGGAGTATTTTCCGGATTTCCAGACAGAGGACGATTCGTTAATTACTGTGAAAAAAGCGGAGGACGGCGCTTTTGAAGTGGAAGGGGCGCGCATAGAAAAGATGTTAGGCTACACGAACCTGGATTCCGAAAAAGGATTTGCCTTTTTTCAGCGGTTTTTTAAGGATCAGGGCATTTTAGAGCAGCTGGAGGCAGCGGGAATTCAGGAAGGCGATACGGTCCGGGTTTACGATTTGGAATTTGACTATTACAAATAGAATGCAAAATATTTTATGAAAATGACAGGCGGTTGTGAAAATATTGATGAAATTTTACAGACAGCTGATGAAATGGAATAAGAAAGGATAAACTATGACTAGCAAGCAAAGAGCTTATTTGCGAAGCCTCGCTCATTCTCTGGAACCAATTTTCCAGGTCGGAAAGGCTTCCATCACACCGGAGATGACCATGGCCATAGCAGAGGCGTTAGAAGCGAGAGAACTGGTTAAAATCAGCGTATTAAAAAACTGTCCCGACGATGCCGGCGGCATTGCACAGACTCTGGCAGAACGGACAAAATCAGAGGTGGTTCAGGTTGTTGGAAAAAAAATCACATTGTATAAAGAATCAAAAAATAAAAAGCGAATCGAGCTGCCATCACCGGCCAAAAAGTAAAATTGGAATTTTGGGAGGAACCTTTGACCCGGTGCATATAGGCCATCTGCTTTTGGCACAGACGGCGCTTGAACAGTATGCATTAGACTGTGTCTGGTTTATGCCGAGCGGACTGCCTGCCCACAAATCCGGTCAGAAGGTCACGGATGCGAACATACGTTCCGAGCTGGTTAACCTGGCAATCCGGGATAATCCGCATTTTGTATTTTCTGATTTTGAACTGAAACGGGCCGGATACACCTACACCTGTGAAACGTTTGCCCTGTTAAAGGAGCAGTATCCAGAGGCCACCTTTTATTTCATTGCGGGGGCGGATTCTTTGTTTACGTTTGATGAGTGGAAGCACCCGGAGGTCATAAGCAGGCACTGCATTCTGCTTGTGGCAAACCGCAGCTATACGGCGGGGGACAGAGAGCAGATGTATTCCCTAGAGGAGATGAAAAAACAGATGGCACAGTTAAAAAAACAGTACCAGACCCAGGCAGAGCTTCTGGACTGTCCGTGCATCAGCATTTCCTCAAGTATGCTGCGCCGTTTTGCGGCTGAGGGAAAAAGCATCCGCTATTATGTGCCGGATCCTGTATGGAATTATGTAGAAAAACACAACATGTACAAACAAACGTTCGAATAAAACAAAATACCGGCAACAAGGAGTGAAGGTTATGCACAAAAATAATATTGATCTGTACAAAAAACGGCTGCAGAAAAAACTGGATGCGGAGCGCTATGAACATACCATCGGCGTTGCCTACACAGCGGCCGCGCTTGCAATGCGCTATGGCGCGGATATCGAAAAGGCACAGATTGCCGGCATCCTTCATGACAATGCAAAATGCATTTCACTGGAAAGAGCCATGCAGCTCAGTGAGAAGTATAATATTGCATTATCGGAAGCAGAACTGGCCAACCCTATGCTGCTGCATTCCAAAATCGGCGCGTACCTGGCCATGCACAAATACAAAATTACAGATAAAGACATTGTCCGCGCGATTTTGTACCATACAACCGGCCGGCCGAACATGTCGCTGCTTGAAAAAATCATTTATATCGCAGATTATATTGAGCCGATGCGCCACAAGGCACAAAATCTGCCGGAAATCCGGCGTGTGGCATTTATTGATATCGATAAGGCGCTGCTGATGATTTTGTCGGATACCCTTGATTATCTGCAATCCTGCAGCATGGAATCAGACCCGATGACCCGGAAAGCCTATGAATTTTATAAAAACAGCAGACCACTAGAGGACCGATAGAAAAGGAGAACACGATGGAACAGTCAAAAAAAATGGCAAGAGTTGCCGTAGAGGCTTTGGAAGACAAAAAGGCCGGAAATATTACCATTCTTGATATCAGTGAAATTTCTACAATTGCAGATTTTTTTATTATCGCGGACGGAACGAACAAAAACCAGGTGCAGGCGATGATTGACAATGTAGAAGAGGCCATGCAAAAAGGAGGCTTTGCCTTAAAACAAATGGAAGGATACCGTACGGCAAACTGGATTTTAATGGATTACGGAAATGTCATTATCCATGTGTTTGATACGGAAAACAGACTGTTTTATGATATCGAGCGCATCTGGAGGGACGGAAAAGAGATTACGAAAGAGCAGCTGTAAATTAAATGCGTTTTTCTAAAAACAATTGTAAAAAATTTGAAGATATGGTATACTATCGACAGATATTATACAAGCGCCGAGCGAAGCGAGTGTGCATCAGGAGGAACAAAGTTCCGACATACCATGTGCGGAGCACATGGTATACTATGCACGAAAGCAATGAGCAGTGCGGAAAAGGACGAAGATAAATTTTTGTCATGCTTGCATGTAAAAAAATTTATCTTTGGCCTTTTCCATAGGGCGGTACTGAGTGCCGGTGGCACTCGCTTAGTACGGACCGAAGCGGAGCGGAAACGCCCGTGAATTCGGAAAATCTTTGATTTTCCGAATTTGCACTGCGTAGTAGAGGGAAACGAGAATTTACCAAATGCACGCTGCGCACTGCACAGTAAAGGAAAACTAAAAATCCCTCTTGCGCAGCATAGGACACTCCTCACCCTCTCAGCTGCTTTTAACACAGAATCTTAAGGATGGAAACATGACAAACGCAAAAGAGTATTTCAGAAAAAAACAACAGGATATGTATTCAAAAGAATACCGCGAAAAAATGCGCCAGCACCGGCGAAAGGTGTGGATGATTGCAGGGGGAAGCGCTCTGGTAATTATCATTTTTTGTGCGGCAATTTATTATTACAATATAAACCGGGTGTACAAGGAATACGAAGTAACAAGAGAATTTATAAAAGATGACAATGAAGGTGCAAAATACATACAGCTGCAGGGTAAACTTGTCCGATACGGGATGGATGGGATTTCCTGCTATGATGAAAAATATGAAGCGCTTTGGAACCAGAGCTATGAGATGAAGAGTCCGATGGTTGATGTATGCGGGTCCTATATTGCAGTGTGTGATACGAATGGTACGAAGTTTTATGTGCTGGGTGAAGAAGGGCTAAAAGGAGAGGTAGAAACCCAGCTTCCCATTAAAAGGATAGAAGTGGCCGACCAGGGAGTTGTTGCAGTGCTTATGGAGGATGGTGATGTAAACCGGATTAACTATTATGACCGCGCGGGAATACTTTTGGCAGAAAATAAGGCGCCGATTGAGAAAAGTGGGTTCCCTATGGATATTTCCCTTTCGAACGACGGTATGAAGATGGCGGTGTCCTATATGTCCCTTGAGAGCGGAGATATTAAGACAAAAGTTGCTTTTTATAATTTTGATACAGTGGGTGCAAATGAAATTGACCATTTGGTAAGTGCAAAAGAATACGATAAAGCGATTATTCCCAAAATAGAATTTGTCAACGCAACGACAGCGATTGCGTTCGGAGATGAATTTTTTGAAATTTTCCAGGGCAGTCAGAGACCGGTGGCACAGGGGAAAAAGGATTTTAAGGAGAAAATCCGTTCGATTTGTTATACGGATTCCTATATCGGATTTGTGCTCGAACAGTCAAAAGACAAGCCTTATTTATTAAAGGTCTTCGACTTAAAAGGGAAAGAAGTGTTATCTCTGCCGTTTGATTTAAACTACAAAGAGGTAAAAATAAAAAATGAATTGGTATATCTGATAAGTGACAGCCAGTGCCAGATTTATAATTTTCAGGGAAAATTAAAATTTCAGGGCGGATTTCAGGATGGCCTTTTGGATGTGCTTCCTTTAGATGAAAACAGTATGATTGTAGTACAGAACAAAAAAATACAAACCATTCGGTTAAAGTAGGATACAGAGGAGGAATTTTTTATGAACTGGCTTTTTATAAGTGCAATAGGTCTTTTTGCAGTATGTATGTTTCATGGGTACAGGTGTGGGCTGGTGCGCATGGTATTGTCTGTTTCTGCTTTTCTGCTCGCAGTTGTTTTGGTATTTTTTCTTGCTCCGGCAGGTGTTCGGTTACTGCAGAACAATCAAAAAATATACGATGCGGTGAAATCTCCGGTTACAGACGCGCTTGGGGAAAAAATGGATGAGACATCTACAATTGAAGAAGTGATTCAGGATTATCATATGCTGCAGGGTATCAGCAGGGAAATTGCAAGGGCTGCGGAAGAAAACGGTTTTGCACAGAAAGATATCATGAATACGACAGGGAAAGAGATTGTAGCGGATTGCATCACATTAAAAGTGATAGAGATTATGGTTCATCTTGGATTGTTTCTTATTATCTATATTGTGCTGCGCGTGGTGGGCCTGGTTTTAATTTCTGTAACAAAATTGCCCATCGTGCACGGAGCGAATCAGCTTGCAGGCTGTTTGCTTGGGATGCTCGAAGGAATTACGGTGATCTGGTTGTTTTTTACGGTGATTACAATTTTTTCCGCTGCCGATTGGGCGGCTGCCTGTTTTAAAATGATTGAAGACAGTACAATTCTTTCTATACTATATGAAAAAAATTTATTTTTGGTTTTTATTTAAAAAAGGATTGACAATTTAAAAAAGCTGTTATAATATAAACTCACTGTTTGAAAACAGTAGAAATATTTTTTTAAAAATATCAAAAAAAGATATTGACAAAAGAAGAAAGATATGGTAAGCTATTTAA
>CANOFI010000066.1 GCA_947565255.1 uncultured Lachnospiraceae bacterium | reverse complement strand
ACCGTCCGGTCGAATTTTGTTGTAATTCATATAAAAAAATGTTAATATAGTACAGGAGACATGAAATTGTGTCTGAAAATTGTCATGTGCAGTCTGGCGAAAGTAATTTTCAAGTTTCTGATAAGGTCCGGCGTCAGATGTAAAACGCACGTAGTCAGGAAGGGGAGGCTTGAATCGAAAAGGGACAGAGACAGGGAGTATGAACTGATTGACCGGTTAGAGCAGCAGCATGGGCTTTCAAAGCAGGAGTGGCTCCGGCTTTTGGAAAACAGAAGCGGCGAAGGGGCAGAATACTTATTTGAGAAAGCACGTGCAGTCAGCAGGCGGCAGTTTGGCAGTCAAATTTATATAAGAGGTCTGATTGAGTTTACAAATTATTGTAAAAATAACTGTAATTATTGCGGTATCCGCCGGGATAATCAGAAGGCAGAGCGATACCGTCTGACAGCAGAAGAGATTATGGAATGCTGTGTGCAGGGGTATGAACTGGGTTTTCGTACATTTGTACTGCAGGGCGGTGAAGATGTTTATTTTTCAGATAAGCGGATGGAAGAAATCATCTGCCGTATAAAAAAGGAATTTCCGGATTGTGCAGTGACCCTGTCAATGGGGGAGCGTTCATACGAGAGCTACAAACATTTGTTTGATGCCGGTGCTGAACGCTATCTGCTGCGCCATGAAACAGCGGATGAGCGGCATTATCAGCACCTGCATCCGAAGGAAATGTCACTGAAAAACCGTAAACAGTGTTTATATCATCTGAAAGCAATCGGATATCAGACCGGTTCTGGATTTATGGTAGGCTCACCGGGGCAGACAGCGGAGTGTCTGGCAGAGGATTTGCTGTTTTTGCAGGAATTGCAGCCCCATATGGTAGGAATCGGCCCATTTGTACCGCATCACGATACACCATTTGCGAGGGAGCCAGGCGGAACCGTGGAGCTGACTCTGTATCTGACAGGGCTTTTGCGCCTGATGCTGCCAAAGGGACTTCTTCCGGCAACGACTGCTCTTGGAACAATTGACCCGCAGGGGCGTGAAAAGGGAATACTGGCGGGGGCCAATGTTGTGATGCCGAATTTATCACCGGCACATGTGAGAAAAAAATACGAATTGTATGACCATAAATTATGTACAGGTGCGGAGGCGGCGGAAAGCCGCAAAGAACTGGAAATGCGGATAAGGGCAATTGGGTATGCCTTATCCGACAGCCGGGGAGACGCGCCAATGCCGTGAAATCCATGAATCGAACATTCATGGTCTAATAATGGATAAGCATTTGTGAAAGTCTTATTTCAAAAACTTGTCACTCAAAATAAGACTTTTGCAACCACCTATCTAAGAATGGAAAGGAAGTAATAGAATGTATGATATGATGTCATCGAAAGCAGAAGAATTTATCAGTGATGAAGAGATACAAAGCTGCCTGGCATATGCGCAGGAGCATAAGAGCGACCGTTCGCTGATGGAACAGATTCTTGAAAAGGCAAAGCAGATGAAAGGGCTTTCCCACAGGGAAGCGGCCGTACTTCTTGATTGTGAGATTGATGACCTGAATGAGCAGATTTTTCAGCTGGCAAAGGAGATAAAGCAGGAATTTTATGGAAACCGCATTGTAATGTTTGCACCGCTTTATTTGTCGAATTATTGTATTAATGGATGTGAATACTGCCCATATCATGCGAAGAACAGCCATATTGCAAGAAAAAAGCTGACGCAGGAGGATATTGTCCGCGAAGTGACAGCGCTTCAGGATATGGGACATAAGCGGCTTGCCCTGGAAGCGGGGGAAGACCCGGTGAACAATCCCATAGAGTATATACTGGAGTGTATTCATACCATATATGGTATTAAGCACAAAAATGGGGCCATCCGCCGGGTGAATGTCAATATTGCGGCGACGACCATTGAGGAATACAGAATGCTGAAGGAAGCCGGTATCGGCACCTATATTTTGTTTCAGGAAACGTACCATAAAAAAAATTATGAAAAACTGCATCCGACCGGCCCCAAGCATGATTATGCATATCACACAGAAGCCCACGACCGTGCCATGGATGCCGGAATCGATGATGTGGGGCTCGGCGTGTTGTTTGGACTGAATAACTACCGGTATGATTTTACAGGCATTTTGATGCATGCGGAGCATCTTGAGGCGGCAAAAGGAGTGGGACCGCATACAATCAGCGTTCCGAGGCTCCGAAGGGCGGATGATATTGACCCGGATGTATTTGACAATGGAATTGACGATGACACATTTGCCAAGATTGTGGCCTGTATCCGGATTGCGGTGCCCTATACGGGTATGATTGTATCCACCAGGGAGAGCCAGCAATGCCGGGAGCGTGTGCTGAATCTCGGTATCACACAGATTAGCGGCGCTTCCAGGACAAGTGTAGGCGGTTATGCTGAGGAAGAACCAGAGGAGGAGAATTCCGCACAGTTTGATGTCAGCGACAACAGGAGTCTGGATGAAGTGGTACGGTGGCTGATGCAAATGGAGTATGTGCCGTCATTTTGTACGGCCTGTTACCGCGCCGGACGGACCGGTGACCGATTTATGTCGCTATTGAAGAGCAAACAGATTGTAAACTGCTGTCATCCCAATGCACTTCTGACGCTGCAGGAATTTTTGCAGGATTATGCGTCGGAGGAGACAAGGCATATCGGGGAGGCGTTGATAAAAAAAGAACTGGATGTAATCAGCAATCCCGCTGTGCGGGCGAAAGCAGAGGAGTATTTGGAAAAAATCTGTCGAGGTGAGAGGGATTTTCGTTTTTGATTCTGATAATGAATTAAGAGTTGCGCAAATGCTTAAATTCAGGCTTGTCTGAGAGGAGAAAGAAATGAGCATGAACAGTACACCCGCTTCTGAGCGGGTACATATTGGTATTTTCGGAATCCGCAATGCCGGGAAATCCAGTTTGATGAATGCCATCATAAATCAGAATCTGTCGGTTGTTTCAGAGCAGAAGGGAACAACGACGGATCCGGTCAGAAAGGCGATGGAACTGCTTCCCCTTGGACCGGTTGTATTTGTGGATACGCCGGGGCTGGACGATGAAGGGAAACTGGGACAGCTCCGGACAAAGAAGAGCCAGGATATTTTCCGTCAGGCAGATATGGTTTTGCTGGTGTTTGACGGGACAGGTTCTCTCACAAAGACAGAACATATGTTCCTGGAAGCGGTACAGAAAAAAAAGCTTCCGCTTGTGATTGCAGTCAACAAATGTGAACTGCTGGATGAAGAGGCAAAAAAAAGATGGAGAGAGAAATTTTCAGATAAATTGCTGCTGTTTGTCAGTGCAGAGACAGGCCAGGGTGTACAGGAACTGAAGGAATGTCTTGCCTCGTTAAAGCCAGAGGAGGAACAGAGGCATCTGGCGGCCGATTTGTTTAAGGAAGGAGAATTTGCCGTACTGGTCATTCCGATAGACAGCGCTGCGCCGAAGGGGAGACTGATTCTTCCCCAGCAGCAGACAATCCGGGATATTTTAGAAGCAGGCGCTATTCCGGTTATGACGCGGGAAACGGAACTGAGGCAGACCCTTTCGAAGCTGTCAGAGAAGCCGAAGCTGGTCATTACGGACAGTCAGGCGTTTCAAACGGTTGCGAAGGATACGCCGGAGGATATTTACCTGACTTCCTTTTCCATTTTGATGGCGCGCTACAAGGGCGATTTGGAATGGCAGACAGAAGGCGCGAGGACATTAGAGCAGTTAGAGGATGGCGATAAAATCCTGATTGCGGAAGGGTGTACGCACCACAGACAGTGCGAGGACATTGGAACGGTGAAGATTCCAAAGTGGATAGAGTCCTATACTGGAAAAAAACTGGACTATGTTTTCACAAGCGGTGGCCAGTTCCCGGATGATTTGACAGAATATTCCCTTGTCGTACACTGCGGGGGCTGTACGCTTAACGAAAAAGAAATGAAATACCGCATCCATAAGGCGCAGGAGCAAGGGGTGCCAATCACGAATTACGGGGTTCTGATTTCCTATATCAACGGGATTTTGGAAAGAAGTTTAGAAGTATTTTCTGTTTTGGATTAGAAATATTTTTTGTTCTGGATTTAGAAGCGTTTTTATTCTGGAACAGAAGGAACAGGGGTTTTTATGGAAAAGGCCAGGAATGAATGTATGCCTGTCGGGATTGTAATCTGCAATTATAACAAAAGAGAATATGTGGTAAACTGTATTCAGAGTGTTTTGGAATCCGATATGGAAAAGTATCAGATTTATGTAGTTGATAATGCTTCTGAGGATGATTCGGTATCCGCGATACAGGAACGGTTTGCAGAGCATATAAGCCCTTCGGGGACACAGAATCCGCGTATCGTTCTTTTACAGAACGAGGAAAACCTGGGAGGTTCAGGCGGATTCAACCTTGGAATTCGGACGGCGCTCAGTGCCGGACATCCCTACATTATGTGCCTGGACAACGACGTGTTAGTGGATGAGGCAGCAGTGCGCACACTCTATGAATATATGGACAGCCATGAGGAGGTCGGTATGCTCGGCTCGCGGGTGTATCATATGGAAGAGCCGGATTATATCCAGCAGTTTGGCCTTACGATTGATTTTGAACATTATATTGTGGAGACAATCGGCGCCAATGCGTATGAAGACGGGACACTGCCGGAGCTGGTGGAGTGTGATACCGTTGCGACCTGTTCCGTAATGGTGCGTGCCAAGGCGGTACAAAAGGCAGGGCTGATGCCGGAAGATAATTTTATTTACTGGGATGATATGGAATGGGGTTACCGCATCAGGTGCGCCGGATACCGGGTGGCGGCTTATGGGGCTTCTAAGGTGCTTCATACAAAAGGTGCAGGCAACCGCAACAATGCTGTATTTGTCAATTATTATAATGTGCGGAACCGCATTCATTTTTTTCAGAAATACATCAGGGAAGAACAGCTGCAGGATTTTGCACGGCAGATGCTGGATTCGGTTTTTGACAGCCTGTATGAGTGTATGTACCGGGAAGAGCATTGTTCTGCGGCAGCGATTCGTTTTGCTATGGATGATGCCATGTATGGGGTGCGCGGCCGGGCGGACGCGTATAAGCTTCGCAATGAAGACCGTGCCTATCATAAGCTGGACGATATTTTTGAAGAGAAAAAAACGTTTAGTATAGAAGAAAACCAGTGTGATGAACTTGCACAGTATATCAGAGCTTATGTGCATGAGCATTATCCTGGAATGAAGGAGACGGAGCCGCAGAAAAGTCAGGTAAAGCTTGTCTTATGTGATTATATTATGAATGTAAAAGATTTTTCCATGGAAAAAATTTATGTGGACGAATATCATAATGTATTTTCTGAATGCGGCGAGGCGCAGATGATTCAAAATTATTCTTATAGCAGGGCATTGTTTATTTATATGAATCAGAAGCTGTTTGAGGAAAATATGCGCAGGCTGCGCAGAGGATAAAGATTGTTTTCGGGGTTTCTCCGGCATGGAATAAATGGAGGAATCGTATAATGAACAAATGAAAAAGAAGGGAGAAAAACATGAGCGTAACAGAGTATAAGTGCCCCTGCTGCGGTGCCGGACTGAAATTCAGCAGTGAAGCACAGCAGATGGCATGCGAATACTGCGGTACCAGGTTTGACGTGGAGACGGTCAAACAGTACAATGAGACGCTGCAAAGCCAGGAGCAGCCGGAAATGCAGTGGGAAACATATGACACGGAGTCGGGCAACGGAAACTGGAAGGAGGGCGAACAGGAAAGCCTCCGGGGCTATATCTGTCCGTCGTGCGGCGGAGAGATTGTGGGAGACGCCACAACGGCGGCAACGAAATGTCCCTATTGTGACAATCCGGCCGTTATGCCGAACCAGTTGTCCGGAATGTTTAAACCGGATTATGTCATTCCCTTTAAAAAGAGTAAACAGGATGCGCAGGATGCATTTAGGCAAAATTGCAAAGGAAAGTATCTTCTTCCGAAGTTTTTTCTGCAGCAGCAGCGGATAGAAAGCATTCAGGGGATTTATGTGCCTTTCTGGCTGTTTGACTGTGATACGGATTCCAACATCAGCTACAATGCAACAAAGGTTCATACCTGGAGCGACAGCAATTACCGCTATACAAAAACCGATCATTTTTTAATAAACCGTGCGGGCGGCGTGGATTTTGAGAAGGTGCCGGTGGACGGTTCCACCAAAATGGATGATACGTATATGGAAGCGATTGAGCCGTACCGTTATGAGGAGATGGTTGATTTTGAAACGATGTATTTATCCGGATATCTGGCAGATAAATATGATGTGGATGCAGACGCGGGAAAGCCGCATGCGAACCAGAGAATCAGGACCAGTGTAGAGCAGTTGATGCGCGATACGGTAAAAGGGTACGCGACCGTGAATGTAAAAAACAGCAATGTGCGGCTAAAGCAGGGAAAGGTCAGTTATGCGCTGCTTCCGGTCTGGATTTTGAATACAAACTATCAGGGAAAACTGTATACGTTTGCGATGAACGGGCAGACCGGGAAGTTTGTGGGCGAGCTTCCCATATCATGGAAGCGGTTCTGGAGCCTTTTTGCAGGCTTTTCTGTCGGATTTTCTGCAATTGCAAGCGCGATTGCATGGTTTCTGTTATAGGAGGTGGCTGGAATGAAAAAGAGAGTTATGTTCGTATTGATGGTGCTGTTTCTGTTTGTTACGGCGGTTCCGGTCGGCGCGAGTGCAGAATACAGGGAAAGGGTTGTTGACAGGGCAGGTCTTTTGTCGGAGTCGGAGGAAGAGGAATTAGCGGAAAAAATTGATGACCTGATTGATAACTATAACATGGATATTGTCATACTGACTGTGGGAGATTATACACAGTATACCAATGGAGGTATGGGCGCCCGCGAATTCGCCAGAAGCTATTATGCGGATAACGGCTATGGGTTTGATGAGGAAAACAGTGGAATGATTTTGATGGTCAGTCTGATTGGGCGCGACTGGTATATGTATATTGAAGGAGAGGCCAATGTTGCTGTCAATGATTATGGTTCGGAATATATTACGGACCGCATGCTGGAAAAACTCAAGGACGATAAATTTGCAGAAGGTTTTTCGGGATATCTGGATGATTTAGAGCTTTTTTTGAAGGCATATGACAAGGGCAAGCCTTATGGCGATGATCATCCGGTTGTAACAACCGCAAAAATGCTGAAATATTTTGGCATTGCCATAGGAGCTTCCATCGTACTCGCGCTGATTATTGTTCTCGGTATGAAATCCGGCATGAATACGGCAAAGCCCAGGCCGGCTGCCAGGGAGTATGTTAAGCAGGGAAGCTTTGTGCTGACAAGCCAGCAGGATTTGTATTTGTATTCCAATACAACAAAGACAGCTATTCCAAAGAGCAGCTCCAGTTCCAGCTCCGGAGGAGGCGGAAGAAGCAGCGGAAGCCGAGGCGGAGGCGGAAGAGGCGGCAAGTTTTAGACAGTCCGCATCACATGGAATGGAGTACTGGTATATGATTAATATTGTTATATAATTTAATTCAGCTTCAGGAGAAGTATATGGAAGGAGACGGTCTTTTGAAAGCAGAATTAATGATGATAAAAAGGGGTAATTAGACAAATACCATATTCAGAACATATGTTTGACATCAAACTGATTATAGTATGGAAGCATTTGCAGTTACCCAAAGAAAAAAGTATGTGAAAGGAGATTATTATGGGATTAATTAAAGCAGGTATGGGTGCGCTAGGAAGTTCAATGGCGGACCAGTGGAAAGAGTTCTTTTATTGCGAAGCCATAGATAAAGACATTATGGTTGTAAAAGGACAAAAGCGGACGGGGGAGCGTTCCTCCAATACAAAAGGGAGTGACAATATCATTTCAAATGGTTCCGGGATTGCAGTTGCGGACGGACAGTGTATGATGATTGTTGAGCAGGGAAAGGTCGTTGAGGTTTGTGCAGAACCCGGAGAATTTACGTATGACCGGTCAACGGAGCCCAGTATATTTGCGGGCAGCCTGGGGCAGTCGATTATTGATACGTTTAAGCAGATTGGAAAACGTTTTACATATGGCGGTGATACCGGGAAGGATCAGAGAGTGTATTATTTTAACACAAAGGAGTTAATTGATAATAAGTTTGGCACGCCGAATCCGATTCCATTTCGTGTGGTAGACAATAAAATCGGATTGGACATTGATGTGTCGGTGCGCTGCAGCGGCGTATATTCTTACAAAATTGCCAATCCGCTGTTATTCTATACAAATGTGTGCGGCAATATTGAGTGGCAGTATTCGAGGACAGAGATTGAGACGCAGTTAAAGACAGAGTTTATCAGTGCGCTGCAGCCTGCATTTGCTAAAATTTCAGAGATGGAAGTGCGGCCAAGCGCCCTGCCCGGCCATGCAGAAGAAATTGCAACGGCTATGAACGAGGCGCTGACAAAAAAGTGGGGGGAGATTCGCGGTCTTGAGGTGATTTCTGTCGCATTAAATCCGATTACCCTTCCGCCGGAAGATGCTGAAATGATTAAACAGGCGCAAAAAACGGCTATTATGCGTGATCCGACCATGGCTGCTGCGACACTGGTCGGCGCACAGGCAGAGGCGATGAAGACAGCAGCAGGAAATGAAAATGGCGCGATGATGGGATTTATGGGTATGGGAATGGCACAGCAGACCGGTGGAATGAATGCACAGAATTTATTCCAGATGGGCGCGCAGCAGCAAGCGTCCCAGCCGGTACAGCAGTCCCCTCAGCCGATGCAGCAGCCGGCACAGTCCAAAACGCCGGCATCGTCTTCCTGGACCTGCGCCTGCGGAACATCCAATACTGGAAAGTTCTGTGTAGAATGCGGAAGTGCAAAACCGGAACCGGCTGTTGGCTGGACGTGTTCCTGCGGTACTGTCAACCAGGGGAAGTTCTGCATGAACTGCGGTAAAAAAAAGCCGGCGGGTGCCCCGTTATACAGGTGTGACAAATGCGGCTGGACACCAGAGGACCCCAAAAATCCGCCGAAATTCTGTCCGGAATGCGGAGATATTTTTGATGAAGGTGATATACAATAGCAGAATATGAGTTTATATATGTGAGTAGATATAAACACTAAGATAAGAGATGATAAAATATTTTTAATTAAAAAGCAAAGCCCGGCGGTGCCAGTCGGCACCGCCGGCTTTGTAGGGGGATTGCTTTTATGGCAATCCTTTTTATGCGTTGGCGTTTTGTTTTTTTGCAGCGCGTTCCTGTTTCTGTTGTTTTATGCGTTCTGCCTTTTCCTCTGCTTCTTTTTCTTCCTGTATGCGTCTCTTTTCCAGTCGGTTCACTGCGATGCCGACTCCTAACATACCCCAGAATACAAAGGAATACGTAACCGTTGAATCATTCGTAATACCAGAAAATAAATATCCGCTGATGGAGGCAAGAATCGCGACACTGACCTTTGATGTAAGGGTAGTAAAGCTGCTCTTCCAGTACAATTTTATGCAGTTGATTAAATAGAGCACATAGAGTGCCAAAACAGCCAGAAGACTTAAAAATCCGGTCTGTGTGCCAATCTGTAAATATAAGCTGTGCGGTTTTGTAATAATCTTTCCCATGTAATCGCACCGGAATAAGTCGATGTAGTCATAATGCGGGTAATTCAGTACAAAGGTATCCGGTCCTGTGCCGATCATGATATTTTTAAAATCCTTAAAAATAACCGGAATGGTTCTGGACCAGATGAAACCGCGGCCGGAAGCCAGACGCGGGTAGTTATCCAGTAAAACGGAACTTGGTTTATTTCCGGATTGTGTCCAGCGTCCTACCTGATTGTAGAAGTAATAGTTATCGTCTCTCGGAGATGATTCCGTCGTATAGTATAAAAATGCATATATTTCATCTGAATCGGCGTACCATTCATTAAAATATTCTTGCGCAGTGGCGGAAATATCACCAGAGGAAAGGATGTCTTTGTTTATTTTTCTGTATGTGTCACCAACTTGCGGTCCAAGCAGAGCGACATCCACGCCATCCAGACGGCGGTCAAG
>CANOFI010000065.1 GCA_947565255.1 uncultured Lachnospiraceae bacterium | reverse complement strand
ATGCAGTGAAAGAGGGAGATCATCTCGCATGTGAAGTGGCAGAACAATTTGGAGAATATACAGAATCAGCAGAAGGATATCGGGAAAATCACGATATTTCTGACCGGGGGCTCCCGGAAGAGCAACTGGGAGGATCGTGAGTATACGGAAAAAGATATCAGATTATCGGCCGGATGGACTTCTGCAAAAAGAGAGAAGATACAAGAGGGGGTGATGAAACCTGGCATGAAATCTGTTTTGCAGAATCAATACCCACAGTTTTATGAAAAAGCAGAGGCGGTCGATATCTGCAATGCATCCACAGAAGAAGAAATCTGGTCTGTGTTTGAGACGATTTATAATACGATTGAGGAAGGCGATGAGATTATATTTGACATCACCCATGGCTTCCGTTCTATCCCTATGCTTGTTATCACTGTCATCAACTATGCCAAGGTGCTTAAAAATTGCCATTTAAAGGGAATTCACTACGGCGCATATGAAGCATCAGAAATAAAAGATGAAATAAAGTATGTTCCTGTCATGGATCTGACAGTCTATGACGAAATTCTTGACTGGACCAATGCGGCAGAGGCATTTATTCAATATGGCATCGCGTCCAAGATGAAGGATGTATATGATATGAAAATGGACTTATTGGATGACAAAAAAGGCAAAGGCAGTAAAAGGGAATGGGACTCGATAAAGTATAAGGTATACGCCATGGATAATCTGTCAGCGGCAATATTCGCCTGCCGTGGTGCGGATGGGCGGAAATTAAATCAGGGAAAAGGGAAAAAGGTTGCGGAAAGAAGTATAAAGAGTGCATATGAACGGCTTGTGAGGCAAAGTACTGAAGAATTTAAAGTAAAGTCGAGGGAAATTAAGCCTCTATATCCATTAATGGAAAAGATTGATGAAAAGTACCGGTCGTATTTTGAAAAGGAAAAGAATTATGAGATTGGTCTTAGTGTAGTTAAGTGGAGCATTGAGAACAAGATGGTACAGCAGGGATATACGGCATTGGAGGAAACCATCAAGACATATCTGTGTGATTATTATGGTCTTGACGAGCAGACAGAGAAGACAAGGGATGGTGTGATTGGAGAGGCATTAACAGGGATTAATAAATACATAGAAAATCATCATTCATGGGATAAGTTTGAGCAAGACAGAGAATCGGAAGTGGAAAAAATAATAGAAGAGGGATATGTGAAATTGACGAGTGAGAAAACGAGGGAGGTTTTGCTCACGATCCCGGCAGGGTTTGCGCAGTTGAGTAAAAAGGTAAAGGATAAACGAAATGATATCAATCATTTTGGGTTTAATGCAACCTCGGTATCATCGGAGATATTGGGAAAAGAACTAAAGAAATATTATGACAAATTTTGTGAGATTATTAATGGGAAAGAGAGTGTGGAATAAAGTGTTTTTTCAAATCGTATGAAGAGATACAGAATGGGAAAATAAAATCATCAAACTATTGAAATTAAGGAACAAATATGCAATCTACAGATTTCCGACGTAGAGGCTGCGGGAAAAGGTAACTGCCCCACAGTCGGGGCAGAATGAGAAGTTATCAGAGTTCGGTTAAATATTGTAAAAAAATGTAAAACAAAATATGCAGCTTCCAGGCGCTATGAAATAGCCCTCGAAGGGATTCCAGAAAAATATTTGTGAAAATGCTGATTGAATCGGCATTTCTTGAGAAAAGGATTAGAACGTGTCTGAAAATTCATTCACGCTTTAGAGAAGAGGGACGTATGAAGAAAAAAAGAGGAACCATAATTTTGATTGTAATTTTTGTGCTTGTCTTATTATATTTACTGCTCACAGCCGTGCTGGCTCTGACAAACAAAAAGGATTTATATACGGTCAGGCTGTCGCAGGCCTATGAGGTGCTTGAGGTGGAGCATGCCATTAATGGTCTCATTCCGATTGGTACAGACCACTATTATATGGGAGTTGAAGAGGAGACGGGGCTTGTCTATATCATAAAGGCTTCTCCCGAATGGTTTGAGAAGAACTTTGACTCGAACAATATGGCGGTTGACTCTGCCGGCGTTTCCGTTACGGCATTAAAAGAAAAAGAATCGGATTATAAAACATCCAGTGAACTGCACAACCAGATTGCACAGGTGCAGGCGGAAGGAGTGAGGTTTCCCCTGGGCGAAAAATATTATCTGGATTTGGAATACAAAACACTGGCGGTTACAAAGTTAGTACTTTTTGCTGTGTTTATTATCCTGACGGTGACATGTATTTACTCCGTGAACAGACTGGAAAGGATAAAAAAACCGTTTTTCTGGTGCTGGCTCGTGGTGTTTATTGCCGCGCTGATTTTCTTTTTAAAAGTGGTTGTATAAATATAAAGATAATAAGAATTGCCGTGTTTTTGCCGCCCGATAGTATTTTCAGGGGCAAAAAAAGAAAAGAACTGGTCGAAAAAATTATTTGACAAATAATTGAAAATTTGTTATAATAGCATCGAATATAGGCTATGACAGAGAGGTCGTTTCTTAGGGAAGGAATGACTTTTTTACATTATTTTGCATTACGGCGTTAAGGCAGTAAAAAAGCGCCGGACTCTGTATTTTGGAGGAGAAAAAGATGGGCACAACGGACAAGCCAATCCTGCAGGTTCAGGATTTGAGTGTAGAATTTCAGACTGTGGAAGGCACGGTGCATGCGATCAACGAATTGACATACAGCCTGAACGAGGGCGAGACGCTTGGCATTGTCGGGGAGAGCGGCAGCGGAAAGAGTGTTTCCTCGCTTGGTATCATGAAGCTGATTCCGAATCCTCCGGGCAGAATTGTGGGCGGAAGTATTTTTTATAATGGACAGGATCTTGTGACATGCTCGGAGCGGGAGATGGAGAAAATACGAGGCAATGAGATTTCCATGATTTTTCAGGAGCCGATGACGTCGTTAAATCCCATCAAAACCTGTGGGAAGCAGATTGCCGAATCGCTGATTCTGCACCGGGGCATGAAGAAGAAGGAAGCCATGCAGGAGGCTGTCAAAATGATGAAGGCGGTTGGGATTGCCAACCCTGAGGCGCGTGTGCACGAATATCCGCACCAGATGTCCGGCGGCATGCGCCAGAGAATTATGATTGCAATGGCGCTTGCCTGTCAGCCGAAGATTCTCATCTGCGATGAGCCGACGACAGCGCTGGATGTGACCATTCAGGCACAGATTCTGGATTTGCTGCGTGAAATGAATAAAGAGATGGGAACTGCAGTTGTTATGATTACGCATGACCTCGGCGTCGTGAGCGAGCTGTGCGAGCGGGTGATTGTAATGTATACGGGCAGGATTGTGGAGGAAGCGCCATCCGAACAATTGTTCGAAAATCCTCTGCACCCCTATACCAAAGGGCTGATGAGCGCGGTTCCGAGGATAACGAAAGAGCGAGTCCCGTTGTCAACGATAGAGGGTGTTGTCCCCAATCCCACAGAAAAGATTACCGGCTGCAGTTTCTGGCCGAGATGCCCCTATGCGACAGAAAAATGCAGGCAGGAGCTGCCGCCGATGACAGAACTGGAGAATGACAGGAAGGTTCGCTGCTGGAACACGGTACAGTAGAACGGGAATCATTTTCGGCAGGCGGAAAGGAAGGACCCTGATGGAAATAGAAAAGGATGACGTGCTGTTAGAAGCACAGAATGTAAAGATACATTTTGACGGAAAGAAAAAGCAGAAGGTAAAAGCGGTTGACGGTGTGAATCTCACAATAAAAAAGGGTGAGACGTTCGGCGTGGTGGGCGAGAGCGGCTGCGGAAAAAGCACTTTCGGGCGCGGACTGATTCAGCTGCTTCCGCTGACAGAAGGCACAGTGAAGGTTTATGGAAAAGACCTGACGAAGCTGAAAAAAGCAGAGATGAAGGAAATGCGCAAAAAGCTGCAGATTATTTTTCAGGACCCGTCTGCGTGTCTGAATCCGAGGCGGAATGTGGAGCAGATTTTAAACGAGCCGTTTCATGTACATGGAATCCGCGATAAAAAGCGCATCCGCGAAAGAATTATGGAACTGCTGCAGCTTGTAGGGCTGGACGAGTATCATCTGAGCCGTTATCCGCATGAGCTGTCCGGCGGACAGAAACAAAGGATTGGAATTGCGCGTGCCCTTGCGCTGGAGCCGGAGCTGATTATCTGCGACGAGGCGGTGTCGGCGCTGGATGTGTCCGTACAGGCGCAGGTGCTGAATCTTTTGAGTGAGCTTAAGAACAAGCTGGGCCTGACCTATTTTTTCATTTCACACAATCTGAATGTCGTCTATCAGGTCAGTGACCGGGTCGGGGTGATGTATCTTGGGAAAATGGTGGAGATTGCCCCTTACGACAGCCTTTATGAGAACCGTCTTCATCCATATACACAGGCATTGCTGTCTGCCATTCCACAGGTTGACAAAGCAAAACAGAGTGAGAGAATCATTTTACAGGGCGAGGTTCCAAGTCCGTCTA
The DNA here is from genome assembly GCA_947565255.1 of uncultured Lachnospiraceae bacterium. Taxonomy (GTDB): domain Bacteria; phylum Bacillota; class Clostridia; order Lachnospirales; family Lachnospiraceae; genus JAAVZI01. The sequence continues at coordinate 5,551 of CANOFI010000065.1, read as the reverse complement.
ATCCGCCGCAGGGCTGCCGGTTTCACACGAGATGCCCGAGGGCATGCGAGCGTTGCCGCACGAAAGAGCCGCAGATGGTGGAATGGAAAAAGGGACATTTTGTATATTGTCATTTATATAGTCAATCATAATGATGTATTGCAGAATCACTGCTTTGCATAGAAAAGGGGTTCATGAGAAAGGAACCGTTGAAAGGAGTAATCAGAATGAAAAAGAAACTGTTAGCTTTAGCGGCAGTGCTGGCGCTTGCTGTCGGCAGTGTCGGGTGCGGCAAATCCGATGATAGCAGCAAAAATTCATCGAATGATAATGCATCTTCAGGAAATAAGACTGTCGTAGTTGCGATGGGCGGAGGATTCACGGATCTGGATCCGGGATATGTATATGAGATGTATCCGCCGCTTGTTGTGAATGCATGCTATGAGACCTTGTATACATTTAACGGAGATCACGACGAGCCGGAGCCTTCCCTGGCAACCGGGGCCGAATTTTCCGAAGACGGACTTACCTGTACGTTACAGTTAAGGGAGGATGCGGTTTTTGCGAGCGGCAACAAGGTGACGTCCGAGGATGTTGCATTCAGCCTTAACCGCACAAAAAATCTTCAGGGCAATCCTGCGTTTATCTGCGATACGATTGAGAGCATAGAATGTCCGGATGAGCATACCGTAGTTCTGCACTTAAACACACCGGATTCCGGGCTTTTGTCAAAGCTGACCTATGCAGCATGCAGTGTTCTTGACAGCAAGGTTGTGAAGGAAAACGGCGGTACAGATGCGGAAAATGCAGTAACTGAAGATAAAGCTCTGAAATATCTGAATTCTACAAGCGCAGGCTCTGGTATGTATGTGATGACAAGCTATACGCCCGACGAGGAAATTGTCCTTGAAAAAAATAAAAACTATTATGGGGATTCTACAAATATAGAGAAGTATATTATCAAGATTCAGGATGATGCCAATGCGCAGATGATGGGACTTTCAAGCGGAGATATTGATATCGCGCTGAATCTGACAGATGATACCATGGCGGAACTGAAAGACAATGACAGTGTGGAAGTATTGAATACGCCGACCAAGACCGTTGGATTTGTTATGATGAACTGTGACAAGGAGATTGGCGGTCCGGTTGCGGATACAAAGGTACAGCAGGCGATTAAGTATGCGCTGGATTATGAAGGAATACAGACAATCTGCGGTTCCGGTACAACAACACCGAAATCCATTATCCAGGTTGGATTTATGGGAACAGCCGGAGGAGTTGATGCCAAGAGCGCACGTGACCTGGATAAGGCGAAGGAGCTGTTGAAGGAAGCCGGCTATGAAAAAGGGTTTGATATTCAAATGCAGGTATGCGAGCTGGATATGGAGGGAATTTCCCTGCTGGATCTGGCGCAGAAAATCCAGTCTGACTTAAAGGAAGTCGGCATTGAGGTGAAAATTGAGCAGGTAAACTGGGCGGCAGGATACGGCGATTCATACCGGGATGGAAAGCTTGGCTTTACGGTTATGTACTGGGGAATTGACTATAATGACCCGAATGTGCAGCTTGAATTCCTTCCGGGCGCTTCTGTGGGACTGCGTGCCGGCTGGAAGGCAGACGGCAATGAAGAGCTGGCTGCAATGAAGGAGAAGATTGAAAAGGCAACTGAAAATGATGCCCGTACGGCGTTGCTGGAGGAGATGCAGGAGAAGATGGAGGAGAATTGTCCGTTTATTATGATTGCACAGGCGCCTTCGCATTTTGGTTACAGTGCAAATCTTGACGGAGTGGTATCAAGCGACCCATACCGGCTGGACCTCCGTTTAATTAACAGAAAATAAGAATCAAGCGTATCCATTCGGGGCCGGCAGAGCGGTTTGTGCGGCTCCTGAATGGATATATGGTTTTTTATGTATCGTATCAAAAAATTTATGACACAATGATAAATGTTTCCATGCGGATATAAGAACAAGGAGGTAGGGCATGGATCGGTTGAAATTTATAATAAAGAGACTGCTTCTTCTTGTGGTAATGCTGTTTGGCGTGGCGACCATTGTTTTTATCCTTACCAAAATGGTTCCGGGCGACCCGGTAGTTGCAAATCTGAGCCAGCGGAATCTGAACGACCCCGAAATTGTCAGTGCATTTAAGGCGAAATATGGTCTGGATAAGCCGATGGCTGTGCAGTATCTTTTATACATAAAAAATTTGCTTCATCTGGATTTGGGCACATCGATCCGAACAAATGTTCCGGTAACAGAAGAGCTTGCGCGCTGTTTCCCGGCAACCATTGAGCTGGCATTGTTTTCGATTGTGCTGGCGGCTTTGTTTGGCATTTTATTTGGAATCATTTCTGCAATGCGAAGAAACAGCATCATAGACCAGATTGTGCGCGCCATATCGGTAACGGGCGTCAGTATCCCAAGCTTCTGGCTTGGTCTGTTTGTATTATATCTGTTTTATTATAAATTGCAGATATTGCCGGGGCCCGGCCGTCTGAGCAGCACATTTGCGGCGCCGGAGTCGGTCACTGGTCTGTATTTGATAGACAGCCTCTTAGAGGGTGACATGGCGAAGTTTGCCGATGTGCTGCAGCATCTGATTTTACCCGGCAGTGTGCTGGCGGCTTTTACAATGGGGCTGATTACGCGTACGACAAGGTCGAATCTTCTGGATGTCATGACGACGGATTATATCCGTACGGCAAAGGCAAAAGGGCAGACAGGAAGGGGCGTCATTTTTAAGCATGCGCTCGGCAACGCGCTCATACCGGTGCTGACGGTCATCGGGCTCGGACTCGGCAATCTGCTTGGAGGCATGGTTCTTGTAGAGACGATTTTCAGCTGGCCCGGAGTCGGACAGTTTGCTTACCAGTCAGTAACATCGCTGGATTATCCGGCAATCATAGGGGTGTCTTTATTGATTGCGTTGAATTATATGGTCATCAATACAATTGTAGACGTGCTGTATGGCGTCATCGACCCGAGAGTGAGGTGCAAGTAGATGCTGCGTTCGTTAAGGAAATTAATGAAATCCAATTATTTGTTTACAATCGGATGCCTGATTTGTATTTTCTGGATTCTGGCGGCGGTATTTGCGCCGAAGCTGGCGCCGTACGACCCGGTGTACCAGGATATGACGCTTCGTCTGCAGGAACCGTCATCCGAACATTTGTTCGGAACAGATAATTTTGGACGTGATATATTGAGCCGCGTACTATATGGCGGCCGGTATTCGCTGCTGGCCGGATGTGTGACAGTTATTATGGCCGGTATTCTGGGTTCGATTTACGGAGCGGTTGCCGGTTATGTGGGAGGCATCGTGGATAATATCATGATGCGTCTTTCGGAAATGATTTTGTCGTTTCCTTCCCTGATTCTGGCGATGTGTATCAATGCTGCGCTTGGGTCGAGTCTGTTTAATACGATGTTTGCGCTTGTTGTTGTCGCATGGCCGACTTATGCGCGTCTGATGCGCAGCGTGGTCATTTCCGTCAAGGAAAATGAATATGTGGAGGCGGCCTATGCCCTGGGGGCATCCAAATGGAAAATTTTGTTTACGGAGATTATACCAAACAGTGCATCCTCCGTGCTGATTATGGCGACAACGGACCTTGGAAACCAGATTTTGATGTTTTCAACTTTAAGCTTTCTTGGATTGGGCTCGGCGCCGCCGACGCCGGAATGGGGCATGATGGTATCAGAAGGCGTGGATTATTTCAACAAATTCTGGGTAGCCGGCTTTCCGGGGCTTGCAATTTTTACGATGGCGGTCGGCGCGAATTTTATCGGGGACGGTCTGCGCGATTTGCTGGACCCGAAGCTGAGAAAAGCGTTTTGAGCGGTGAAATGAAAAAGATTTGTTAAAAAAGATTTATGTCAACCATATTTGGATTTTCATAAACACTTTGGCTTGACACATAGAAAGAGGCTGGTTTTATGGACAGAAGCAGAATTAATCGGGTATTGGGTGAGATGAAGAAAAGAAATCTTTCTCAGATGCTGGTTTGTGACCCGTTATCCATTTATTATCTGACAGGATATTACAATCTGCCGTTTGAACGCTTTTATGCATTATATTTGCATGCAGACGGAGCGTGTACATTTTTCCTGAATAAACTGTATTATCCGCCGGAAAACGATATCGAGCAGGTCTGGTTTTCGGATACGGATGACTATATGGCGCTGGTGGCAGAACGGATAAAACGAACTGAAACGCTGGGTGTCGATAAAGATCTGGCGGCACGTTTTCTGATTCCGCTCATGGACCGGAAAGCAGCTGCGGGCTATGTAAATGGTTCTGTCTGCATCGATATTACGAGGGGGATAAAGGATAAAGAGGAACAGGAGAAAATGCGTGCGGCGTCGGCGGTAAATGATGCGGCGATGGCACAGTTTCGAAAGCTTGTTAAACCAGGGGTGACGGAGCTGGATATTGCATCCCGTATGCTTGGTATTTACCAGTCGCTTGGGGCAGACGGGTATTCCTTTGAACCGCTGGTGGCATTTGGGGCCAATGCGGCGGACCCGCACCACAGTCCTGATACCACGGTGTTAAAGGACGGTGACTGCGTGCTGTTTGATGTGGGCTGTAAAATGGATGGTTACTGTTCGGATATGACGAGAACCTTTTTTTATAAAAAGGTGTCTGATAAGGCACAGGAAATTTACGAGACGGTTAAAAAGGCGAACAGGGAGGCCGTTGCACAGATTAGTCCGGGTGTGCCTTTGCGGGAGCTTGATGAGACGGCCCGCAGGATTATAACAGAGGCCGGCTATGGCCCGTATTTTACCCATCGGCTTGGCCATTTTATCGGAATGGCGGAGCATGAATATGGGGATGTTTCGGGCAGCAACGAGTGGCTTGCAGAACCGGGCATGATTTTTTCGATTGAGCCTGGCATCTATCTTCCAGGAGAAGTCGGGGTGCGGATTGAGGATCTGGTGCTTGTGACGGAGGAAGGCTGTGAGGTTCTGAATCATGCGCCGCGGGAGCTGGAGATGATTGGTTGAAATATTAGAATTTTCATCATGTTGCATTTTTTATTGTTATCCGGACATAATTATGCTGTAATTGTGACAAAAAAGGGAGTGAAGCATTATGCCGCTTATTATGCCTATTAAGGATTTACGCAATACAACCGAGATTTCTAATATTGCACACAGGGAACAGGAGCCTATTTTTATTACCAGGAACGGATATAGCGACCTGGTTGTAATGAGTAGTGAATTATATGATAAATTTGCAGGAACGAACCGCATTGACCAAGCCATATTTGAGTCTGAGCAGGAAATTGCTAACGGAGCAGAAGCAGTTGACGCAGAGATCGTTTTTGCAGGATTAGAGAAAAAACATTTTGGATAAATATAATGTAAAAGTCAACCCCGGAGCAATCCATGAATTAGACCACATTTACAAATATATTGCAAATGAGAAATTGGCTCCTGAAAATGTAAAAGGACAGGTCGGCAGAATTAAGAAGTCTGTTTTAAGCCTGGACACATTTCCACAGTCCCATCAATAATTACTAAAAAGGCAATTAAGATCCGCTGGTAGCTCCATATTTGTG
>CANOFI010000064.1 GCA_947565255.1 uncultured Lachnospiraceae bacterium | reverse complement strand
GCGGTTACTTTATTGCCGGCTTTCATTTCTTTGCGGTTATTGCTGCAAAAAAATCGATGCAAAAAATGTCTGTCTTTTCAATTGATTTTATATCAAATACTCTCAGTACTATTGTTTCCGTTTCACAGGGAAGCTTCATAGGAGATTGCTGACATGGGAAATGGTGACATCGCGTATATTTCTCCTGTCCGTATCGCACCTGCTTCCCATAATCAGTTTGTGCCGCACCTCGCACATTTTCATAAACATTATCTGCAAAAAAAATAAAAACAATTTATCAAAATCCCCGCCTTATAAGCAGCCTGATAAATTGTTTCCATTTTCATATTTTTTCTGTTTTTGTTTTGTTACCAAATTTTATAACACTAGAAGATATATTTGCGGCTCCTGATTACACGGCCCGCCTTATTCTGCAGATACAATTAAAAAAAATAAAATCCAGGACTATTTCAGGTGGATATTTCTCCCTGCAAGCACCTCTGATACCCTCACAACCTGCCCGGTTTTCAACGCTTCCTCCATCGCCTCCATAACGGCAAGGGTATGAATGCCCTCCTTCAAGTCCGGTTTGGGCGTCTCGCCTTGCTGTAAGCTTTTTGCAAAATGCTCAATATAATTCTGATATTCTCCCGCATGATGGCTTTCCTGTTCAAACCGGAAAAAATAACTGTGTAAATCATCAAAGGTCTGCAGTGCAGCGGTCTTTTGCAGCGGTTCAAAATTTGTATAATATTTCAGCTTCGGATAGCCTCCCTGGCTGATTCCCTTCGTACCGCGCAGCGTACAGCTGATGTTCTGCTGCACCGCACTTCCAAGCGTAGGGGCAGCATATACCCCGGTAACAGAGGCAAACTTTCCGTCTTTGTCTTTTAAAAGAAATTTCAGGGTGTCCGGCACATCCATTCCATACGCCTTTGTATTCTGACTGACAATGCCTGCACCGTAAACTTCTTCAATATCCGGCAGATACCATGCAGCAAGGTCCACCGCATGAATCATAAAATTATACATCCATGAAAATCCGTCCGCACGGCTCCAGTCTCTTTCGAGAAACCATCTGGAATCGCTGATATAATGGGTTTCCAGCGTCACCAGTTCCCCGTGCTTTCCGGCCTCAAAATCCTCATGCTGACGGCGGAGCGGTTCAAAATAGCGCGAGCTCTGTCCGACGAACACATGTTTGTCTGATTTTTTCTGCGCCTCTAAAAGTGCATTTGCCTCATCTAATGATACCATCAGCGGCTTTGTACAGATGACATGCTTCCCCGCCTCCAGCGCCATCATAATATGCGCCGCATGCAGCTGGTCCGGCGTGTAAATACCAATCACATCTATCGTATCATCCGCCAGCATTTCCTTATAGTCCGTCGTATAGTTTTCCACCTGAAACTCTCTGCAGCGTTCCTTACAGAGCGCCTCATTTAAATCACAGATACAGCCAAGCTCCCAGTCATCGCTGTTTAAAACTGCTGAAATAATGCTGCGTCCTTCTCCAAGTCCCAAAACACCCATTGTTAACGTCCGGCTCATACCCATTCTCCATTCCGGAAACCACGCACAGCGAGCCGTATCCTTCGCTGCAGCGCATTTCCTACTATTTTAGTAGTTTTTGTTTACAAAATGATTATAAGCCTTTACCAAATAACTGTCTTGCAGAGTATTTCTATAAAATTGTACGATCTTTCGATTTTCGGTAGTTTCCCGGCGTCATTTTCATTATTTTTTTGAACACCCGGTTAAAGTAGGAGCTACTTTCAAACCCGGACTGCAGGGCAATATCCAGTATGCTGTCCGGCGTTGTCTTAAGCAGAACTGCGGCATGATTGACTCTCACACGTTCAATATAATCGAAAACTGTCATTTTCATTGTATCCGAAAAATACGCCGAAAAGTAACTTTTTCCCATCGCCGCCTCACCGGCCAGCTCCTGTAAGGTCAGCTTTTTGTCAAAATGCGCATGAATGTATTCCACCGCACCCCGAATCCGGGAATATCCCTGTTCCTGTCCCCTGTTTTCATAAAGCGCATAAAACCGCATATAATAACGATTCAAATATGCAAGAAACATCAGAAGATTGGATTTCAGCATGAGCTCCCATCCCTCTTCGCAGGCAGTATATTCCTCCTGCATTCTCTTAATACAGTCCAGCATCTTCCCATATTGCGGATACGCCCTGTCAACCGTATTGGAAAAGGCTTTTTTATGCTGAAAAAACGGATTTAAAAAGGAATATTCATCCGGACTGCTCCAGACAAAGCCAGGCTCGAACACGATGACAAGCATGGAAAGGCTGCCATCGTGCACCGCCATATGATGCTCTACATTATTGATGATAAAAATATCCTGTGCATTGATGGGATAGGTACAATTTTCAATCAGGTAATGCCCGCTGCCTTTTAGAATCAAATTGATTTCAAGGCAGTCATGGCTGTGTATCATCACCTGCCTGGCATTGGTTTCATACATTACAAACGGAATCTCTCTGTCAAAAATAATCTGCTCTTTTTTAAATGCCATATGCTGCTCTTTTTCTCCACATCAAATATTACTTCGAGATTTAACGCTCTTTTTAAAATGGCCTGCGCGTCCCTGAGTGTAATCCCGTCTCCCGTATTCATTACATCGCCGAGCTTTTTCTGTTCCTCCGATGTATATGCAGCCAGATTCAGCGAAAGCTTCAGTGCAAGCTGCGCATCCTTTAAATCTACCTTGTTATTCTGGTCCACATCACCCCATTTGAACAGCTGCGGAGCGGATGAGGGCGGATTGGATGCACCGGCACTTGACTTGGGCGCTTCACTTTGTTTCGGTGTCTCACTCTGCTTCAATGTTTCACTTTGTTTTGGCACTTCACTCTGCTTTGCTGCTTCACTTTGCTTTGGTGTTTCACTCTGTTTTAAAGCTTCGCTGTGTTTCGGTGTCTCGCTCTGCTTTTGTGTTTCACTCGGTCTGGGCAATTCACTCTGTCCTGGTGTCTCGCTTTGCTTTGGCGCTTCGCTCTGTTTTGGTGTCTCGCTCTGCCCGGACGGTTCACTCGGCTTCGATGCCTCACTTTGTTTTGGTGCCTCGCTCTGCTTCGATTCCTCACTTTGTTTTGGCAATTCGCTCGGCTTTGATTCCTCGCTCTGTTTCGGTGCTTCACTCAATTTTGACTCTTCGCTCTGTTCCGGTGCTTCACTCGATTTTGACTCTTCGCTCTGTTTCGGTGCTTCACTCGGCTTCAATGCTTCGCTTTGCTCTGGCTCTTCGCTTTGCTTCGGTCCCTGGGTTATAGCCGGGTCCAAATTTTCATCATGTACAACCGGAAATTTCTGCTGCTTTGGCGTATCACTTTTCGGCGGCGCCTCCGTATATCCTTCCTCCACTGCAACACCGGTTGCCGAAATACAGCTTGCGTCAAGCGGAATATCATAAAATTCCAGTCCTTTTATCTGCGTCCCGTCAGGCGTTCCGATCGTATTCATTCCTGTTTTCTCTGCACTTGCGCCCATCCCCCCGATTGTCAATACCGTATCTTTATCTGACAGAAAATCCAAAAGCAGCATATCGGTTGAAAATCCGGCGGACGGATTGCCCGTCCGGTAATGCCTGTTGCTTCCGTATCCGAGATTAAAGCCCTGACTGGCAAAGTTAAAATTCTTCAAAAGATCCTGGCCCCAGTAATTCAGATAGTCAGTCGTAATTTCTATTCCATCTATATAAAGCTGTACCCAGTCATTTTTGACGACCGTCACCACATAATGCCACTGCGATGAAGTATCCTCCACAGTCGGAGTTTTCAGTACGGAATCCTTCAATGTGTAAAGGCCGCCGTTCGCAAAGTAATACATCTGGCTAAACTGGTGCATATCTGTAATCTGTCCATAATTGTCAAGATTCGGATTCCTTTGCAGCCCTCTCCAGTTATCCTGACAGTATCCGAGTGTCCCGGATCCATATAAACTGAAGGAGCCGCTGACGAACGCCTCGGAAACTCTGCTGTTCCCATCTCCGCCTTCCTCGTCATATAAATACGCATAATCTGCATAATATCCTCTGCCGATATAGTTCAGATATGTCCAGCTGGAAGCCTCGGCCGGGTCACTGCCTTTTTCATATACATGATAAACTCCGCCCTTATCCGACGCATAGTAATACCCGGACTTCGGGTAATTCGGATTATACTGTACATTGCTTCCGTAACCGGAAAGCACCGTATAGATCCTTCCCTGCGCATCCACATACTTTTTCATGGTTCCCAGCGAATAAGACGCATCCGTTGGACTATATGCGCCGCATTTATTATAATGAACCGCATCCTCTCTTTGTATCTGCCTGTCATTTTCCAGATTAAAATTCATCACTGCGGCATCCTCTCCTCCGGAGAGCTTCACCCAGTATGCAATCGTAACCCCTTTGGTCCACACCGGATAACCGTCCTGATAAACCGGGGTTTCCGAAAAATCTTTTCCAGCAAACGGATTGTCAATCGTATAATACGCATTGGAGCCATCTGAGTTCTGACCGTGATACGTGTATGTTTTACTGTTGCTGCTATAAGTGACTGCGTTATCATTTTTTGAGTTAGCCGGGGCTAACGTAGGCAGCGGCTTTGAAGTATCAGCCTTTTCAGGCGTTTTCTCCACACCCTTTACCTGCATGCCCTTCTTTATTTCTGCCGGCACATTCTGCGTATCATTTACCCCGTTTCGCGGACCCGCAAAACCTTTCACAACCTTCGGCACATCCTCCGCATTATTGAGAAAATAGTCATACACAGTAGTATCGTACGGTGCGATCCTGGACGTCTCTCTTTTCTGTCCCTCAGTCTGTTTCCCCGATGTCCCGTCATAGACATTGCCCCTGGCTACAATCAGCGCCGGATACGCATTGTCATAATGAAAGCTGTGCGGATTATTGACATTATGGAAATAGTTATTCTCAACTAAAACTGCCCCATAGCAGTCTACTGCAATGCAGTAGCTATTGCCGGTACAGGAATAATAATTGTTATAGATATGCGCACGACCATACATTACACGCGGCATACGCTGGTCAAGGTTGTCCGCAAACCAGTTATGGTGGTATGTCACACGCAGTTTTCCCATATCGGTATCATCATGGTCTCCTGCCCCTGAGCCTATCAGGCATGACAGTCTGTGTCCATGGCTTCTGACAAAGGCAGTATCTCCCTTCTGATACTTCCCGTCTACATCCCATTCGCACACCACATTTTCATACCACAGCTTACACCAGGATGCCGTTATGTAATCCGCACCAACCTTTATATCAATATTGCCGTCCTTGCTGTTCCACACATTCAGGTGATTCAGCCAGATATGGTGGCTGCTTTCAATATTCAGCGTATCTGACGGACCGGTATAAGGCCACACACCGTGTATATTCAGATTGCTGACAATGATATTGCTGCTGTTTTTAATATTAATGCCGCCGTATAATTCCGCATTTTTATCCATGCCGACAATTGTCTTATTGCTGCCGATATCAATCGCATAGCCGCCCTTCTGCTTATCCCCGATGGTTCCCTTTCTCTCAGCCTCCTCGACATCCATGTTTTGCTCGGTCAGCATGCTGACAACCTTGCCTTTGACGACCACTACCTTCGGAATATCATCCTTCACCTGATTAACAAAATCCTTTGTATTATCTACAACAACCACTTGCCCGCTGTTGCCTCCCGTAGTACCCTCAAGCCCTTCTCCTGCAACTGCTGCCCAGCCGCTCAGCTCACCCATATCCAGCAAATCAGATACCTGCAGCTCCCCTGCTGCCGCATCTGCCGCCTGAACCTTTTTCTGCCTGTCCGTACCAAAGCTTCCCATCGTACAGGACAGCACCATTGCCGCACTGAGCAGCACCGCTAATTTTCTGCGCATAGAAAAATGCCTCCTTTATCCAATAATCATTGTATATTATGTGCTGCTTTTTTCTCCACATCAAAAGTTATGTCAAGATTCAATGCCCTCTTCAAAATCGCCTGCGCATCTTTGAGTGTAATCCCGTCTCCCGGATTCATTACATCGCCGAGCTTTTTCTGTTCCTCCGATGTATATGCAGCCAGATTCAGGGAAAGCTTCAGTGCAAGCTGCGCATCCTTTAAATTCACCTTATGATTCTGGTCCACATCGCCCCATTCAAACTCCTGCGGATTGGGCGATGGCGTATTAGCTGCTCCGGCGCTTGCCGTTGGAACCTCTGAAGCACCCGGGCCTGGTTTTGGTGGCTCACTCGGCATTGGTACTCCGCTAGGCACTGGTCCCTGTGTTATAATCGGGTCCAAATCTTTATCATATACAATCGGGAATTTTTGCTGCTTTGGCTTATCGCTTTTGGGCGGCGCCTCTGTATACCCATCCTTCAATGTAATACCATCTGCTGAAATACTGCCGGCGTCAACCGGAATGTCATAAAATTCCAGCCCTTTTATCTGTGTCCCGTCAGGCGTTCCAATCGTATGCATACTCAGTTTTTCTGCGCCCGCACCCAGCCCCCCTATCGTTAATACCGTATTTTTATCTGAAAGGAAATCCAAAAGCAGCATATCAGTTGAGAATCCAGCGGCCGGTTTATCCGTACGATAATGCTTACTGCCTCCGTATCCCAGGTTAAAGCCCTGGCCGGCGAAATTAAAATTCTTCAAAAGGTCCTGGCCCCAGTAATTCAGATAGTCGGTCGTGATTTCTTTTCCATCCATATAAAGCTGTACCCAGTCATTTTTAATAACTGTTACCACATAATGCCATTGCGATGCGGTATCCGCCATAGTCGGGGTCTTCAAAGAGGAACCCTTCAGCGTGTAAAGTCCGCCGTTTCCAAAATAATAAAACTGATTAAACTGGTGCATATCCGCAGTCTGTCCGTAATTATCGAGATTCGGGTTCTTCTGCAGTCCGCTCCAGTTGTCCTGACGGTATCCAAGCGTTCCGGAGCCATACAGACTGAAGGAACCGCTGATGAGCGCCTCGGAAACCCTGCTGTTTCCATCTCCGCCTTCCTCGTCATACAGATACGCATAATCTGCATAATATCCCCTGCCGATATAGTCCAGATACGTCCAGCTGGAGGGCTCAGCCGGGTCACTGCCCTTTTCATACACATAATAAGCGCCGCCCTTATCCGTCGCATAATAGTACCCGGACTTCGGATAATTCGGATTATACCGGACATTGCTTCCATAGCCGGCAAGCACTGTATAAATCCTGCCCTGTTCATCCACATATTTTTTCATCGTTCCAAGTGAATAAGATGCATCAGCCGGACTGTATGCGCTGCATTTATTATAATGCACAGCATCCTCTCTCTGTATCTGCCTGTCATTTTCCAGATTGAAATTCATCACTACGGCGTCTTTCCCTTTGGGCAGCTTCACCCAGTAAGCAATCGTAACGCCCTTTGTCCAGACCGGATACCCATTTTTGTAAGCCGGGTTTTCTGAAAAATCTTTTCCGGCAAATGGATTTGCAATCGTATAATAGGCATTGGAGCCGTCTGTATTCTGCCCATGACAGGTGTATGTTTTGCTGCTGCTGTCATAGGTCACTGCATTATCATTTTTCGAGTTAGCCGGAGCTAACGTCGGCAGAGGTTTTGATGTATCCGCCTTTTCAGGCGTCGGCTCTACGCCTTTCACCTGCGTACCCTTTTTCATTTCCGCAGGCAAATTCTGCGTATCGTTTACACCATTTCCCGGTCCTGCAAAGCCCTGCACAATCTTCGGCACATCTTCGGCATCATTGAGAAAATAGTCATACACGGTCGTCTCATACAATGCGACCTTTGCCGTCCCGCTTTTCTGTCCCTCCTGCTGTTTTCCCTCCGTCCCGTCATAGACATTGTTTCTGGCTACAATAGATGCCGGATACGCGTTGTCATAATGAAACTGGTGCGGATTATTCACATTCTGAAAATAATTTTTCTCTACCAAAGCCGCTCCGTAACAGTCTACGGCAACACAGTAACTGTTGCCGGAACAGGAATAATAATTGTTATATATATGGGCGCGGCCATACATGATACGCGGCATACGCTGGTCAAGGTTATCCGCAAACCAGTTATGGTGATAGGTTACATGCAGCTTTCCCATATCGGTATCATCATGGTCGCCTGCCCCTGAACCTATCAGGCATGCCAGTCTGTGTCCATGGTCCCTGGCACGGGCAGTCTCTCCCTTTTTATACTGCCTGTTTCCCTGCGTGCCGTCCTTTGTATCCCACTCGCACACGACATCCTCATACCACAGCTTACACCATGATATCGTTATGTAATCCGCGCCAAGCTTCGTATCAATATTCCCATCCTTGCTGTTCCACACATTCAGATGATTCAGCCAGATATGATGGCTGTTTTCAATATTGACCGTATCGGAAGGTCCTGTGTAAGGCCACACTCCATGGATATTGAGGTTGCTGACAATGATATTTCTGCTTCCTTTTATATTGATTCCGCCGTATAATGCCGCATTTTTATCCATGCCAACAATCGTCTTGTTGCTGCCGATATCAATTGCATAGCCACCTTTTTCCTTCACGCCGGAAGTCATGCTGATAATCTCGCCGGATACGATAACCACTCTCGGTATGTCCCCTGATACCGCTGCCGCAAATTCATCCTTCGTCGTGACAACGACCGGTTTTGCATTGCCGCCTCCTGTGGTTCCCTCAAGCCCCTCCCCTGCAACTGCTGCCCAGCCGCTTAATTCACTCATATCCAGCAAATCGGATACGTGCAGCTCCTCCGCCGCCGAAACGGCTGCCTGTACCTTCAGCGGCCTTTTTGTACCAAAACTGCCCATCGTACAGGACAGAACCATTGCTGCGCTGAGCAGCACCGCCAGTTTCCTGCGCATAGAAAAATACCTCCTTTATCCATAAATGGTGTTCTTTTAGAAAAGTATAGCATTTTTCAATGGCAGCGTCAATTTCATTCCTTGTATTTTATTTCTTTTATCTTGTTTTATTTTTTTCCAGACTTCTTAATTAATTCCTCTTTTACCATATTGCGGTACTCATATATCTCATCCATTCATACTGCCATTTATTCCCGAATTACCAACAGATTCGACTGCCAGGACAAAAAAACAAAAAACCGCTGAAATCACAGCACTTTTATAACACCCATTTCCTTAAATGAAGAGGGGCCCAGCTTCGCAGCAACGTCAGAAAATACCCGGCTGCCCTCTCCTTGTTTTTTACAACTGTATCTACCGCTACTAAAAGCAGCATGGGAGTAAAATGCATGACGTATCTTGGCTTGGTTTCCCAGAAGGACAAAAACAGATACAGACCAAAAATTGCAATTTTCCACACAACAGCCGAATCCAACTGACAGCTTTTATATCCCTGCAAAAGAGACAGTCCCACCATCACCAACAGAAAAAACTGATAAAGGGTGCAGTAGGCGCTATACAAAAAGTAATATTTCCCGTCCTTAAAAAACATACTCTGCATCCAGGAATGATGCACCGGATTTCTCTGCAAATAAAAATCCATGTCATATTTTCCATTGTACCAGGTAGAAACTCCCTTAATATACTGGTGTGCCGCCAGACCAGCCGCGCCATACTCCTGCAGCCTTGTCCGAATCAATGCCATGTTTGCTTTCTGCTTCTCCTCCTTTGTCTCAAAGGAAGACGTATACTGCCGGTCCGCCAGACTGTAGTTGCCATATCCCTGCAGCCCCATCATAAGCCAGTGGGTATAGGGAAAATTTTCCTTGTCATAGTCCGTCTGGTCGACGATGTTCCCGTGATTCATTGCCTGGTGGTAAAAACAAAAACAGAAGACAAAAATCAGCAGCAAAAACCCGGTACGGAGCAGAGCCGTTTTTTTGCCTTTTACAATCAGCATATATAACATACACGCCATTGGCAAAATAACAACCGTCGGCTTTAGCAAAAAACCTGCAAATGCAAGAATTCCTATGGCCGCCAGGACCAGATACAGATTCCTTTTCTTTCCCTGCTCCCAATATTGATTCACAAATTCAAATAATAACAAAATTCCGGAAATAACCGGAAGTGACAGCGTGTCCGTATAAACAAAGGAAATTGCCCGTCTGCGTAAAGAATTACGTGATACACAGGTTGCTTTAGATATATTA
>CANOFI010000063.1 GCA_947565255.1 uncultured Lachnospiraceae bacterium | reverse complement strand
TGGCATATATGTTCCGGTTGGCCTTCTTAGGCATCGGAATCGGGGCGGCGCTTGGTTATATTTTAGGAAAAATAGAGATTCCCGTGATTCTGGTTTCCAGCAATTATATATTGGAGGACCCCAGGGCAAACGGATTATATAATTTTTCGGGTGCGGTGAAATTTATTCAGAATAAGGCGGGAAAAGGGGTCTTTGTCATATACAAAAACAGCGATAATCTTGTAAATGTACATTATGGAACAAGGCTGCTGGGCCATCAGCCGTACAGCGATGACCTTTATAGCATTTTCGGTAAAAAATACGGATATTATAAAGAGGATGTCTGGTATTTGTGCGACAGAAAAAAGGCTGAACCGGCAAATGCCGCAATCGTCCTGGAATGTCCGAATAGCTGGAATTCCTCGGTTTTGCGCATGATTTCCTATCCAGGCATGGAGTATCATAAAATTTCCAATACGGTCCGGGCAGTTTTGCTGGAAACGTATCATTCCGGCACATTATGCAGTGTAACGCCGGGTATGGAGTACTTTTTTAAAGACGCATATGAGAGAAATATTCCGGTTTTTCTGACCGGTGCATATCGAGAAGTCGAATATGAAAGCGTCAAAAAGTGGAGAGAACTGCATGTGCGTGTATTGCCGGCAGCATCGCCGGTTTCCATGTATATGAAGCTGTGGCTGGCCATGGAATCGCAAACCTTGATGAAAAACTATACGTTAGAGGACATTATGGGGACTTGTCTTGCGGATGAATTTTTAGAGCGCCATTCATGTATTTAAATGCTGTCCGGATTTTTAAAAATCAGTCTGCAATTCCTCATTGCAATATTCGGATCTTTTATATATAATAAAGATAAGAATATTTTAGATAAAAGGAAGCATGTGTATAAAGCATATCAGACATAAGGAGAAACGTATGGCGAATGTAGAGAATAAAGCAATTGAAGATGTAAAGCTGACAGATTTAATTGAAATCGACATTTTGCAGAAGATACAGGATGTGTTTTCGGAAATGGCCCGAATGGCCGCACATATAACAGACGAGTTTGGGATTCCGATTACGAAAGGCAGCAACTATACGGAATTATGTACAAACTTTTGCCGTAAATCTCCCGAAGGAAGAAAAAGGTGTGAGCAGTGCGACAGGATGGGGGCTGTTACGGCATTGGAACAGCAGGAACCCGTATACTACCACTGTCATGCCTCTCTGTTTGATTTTGCTGCACCGATTTTGTTAAACGGGCGTATGATTGGGAGTCTGATAGGTGGTCAGGTACTGGTGCGGAAACCAGACCCGGACCAGATGAGGAAGGTTGCAAAGGAAATTGATGTGGATGAGGATGCATTTCTGGCTGCGGCGGATAAAATCCAGGTGATTCCAATGGCGGCAGTGGAACGTTCCACAAAGTTTTTATATGGCTACGCAGAGGTTTTGTCAGAAATGGCATATACGACCTATGTGGCGCGCAGGATGAGCAGTGAGGCGCTGAGGGCAGCAAAGGCAAAGGCAGATTTCCTTGCCAATATGAGCCATGAAATCCGCACGCCTTTAAATGCAATTATCGGAATGTCGCAGATTGCCATGAGAGAGGAAATGTCAACGGTCGCAAAAAAATCCGTGGACCAGATTATGAATTCCGGTAAAATGCTGCTCACACTTGTGAATGATATTCTGGATTATTCGAAAATGGAATCCGGAAAGATGTCACTTGTCGAAATTGAATACGATATGCTTGTTCTTGTGCGGGATGTAGTGGCCATTCTGGCCAGCAGAATCGGTGACAAGAATATGGAATTAATTATTGATGTGGAGCCGTCGATTCCCCAGTGGCTGTGCGGGGACGATGCCAGAATAAAGCAGATTCTCGTTAATCTGGCGAATAATGCCATAAAATTTACCAATGAAGGTTTTGTTGCGCTGCGGATTGCCTATGAATGGACGGGTTCGAATGAAATACTTTTAAAATGCAGCGTGCAGGATACCGGTATCGGTATTAAAAAAGAGGCGTTCAGCAGATTATTTAATTCCTTTGAGCAGTTAGACAGCAAGCGGAACAGAGAGATTGAGGGAACCGGCCTTGGACTGGCGATTGTAAAAAATCTTGTAGGACTGATGGGAGGCTCGGTAAAAGTAGAGAGCGAATATGGAAAAGGGAGTACCTTTTATGTACAGATACCGCAGAAGGTTGTGGATGGTTGCGCATGCATTACGCCGATGGCGGACTGCCCCTGCGTGGTCGGTCTCGTGAAAAATCCATATTTAAAGGCTGAACTACATAAGGATGTGGAGCGCATTGGCGCCATGTATGTGGACGCTGCTTCTGCGGACCAGTTAGACAGTTTGCTCAGACAGGTGGAGGCAAAATTTCTGTTTGTCGGGGAGAATATGTTCACAAAAGAGCTTCAGGATTATGTGCTGACATTAAAGGATTTGACGGTCATACGCTTAGTAGAACTTAATAATAATACATATAAGGATATTCCGGGGATTAAAACGATAAAAAAACCGCTGTATTCCATGAATGTGGCGGCGCTTTTGAAAGATATGCATTTTGAGGTGGTTTCAAAGACCGAGAGTGAAACGGTTGATTTTATGGCACCGGATGCGAGCATTTTGATTGTGGATGACAACGAGGTGAATCTGACGGTAGCGACGGGACTGTTAGAGCCGCTTCAGATGCAGATGGAAACGGCGCTCAGTGGAAAAGAGGCGATTGACATGATTAGCAGCAGGCGGTATGATCTCATTTTTATGGATCATATGATGCCGGAAATGGATGGAGTGGAGACAACACATATTATCCGAAGACTGCATCCGGAGTATGATGATGTTCCGATTATTGCCCTGACAGCCAATGCAGTCAGGGGGGCAAGAGAATTGCTTTTGCAGGAAGGGATGAATGATTTTGTTGCAAAACCGATTGAGCTGAAAGTGATTTTGTCAAAATTAAAAAAATTCCTGCCGCAGGATAAGATAATAGATTATGATCCGGAAATAGCACAGCAGGCGGCCGCCAAAAAGCAGGATGACGGCGCGGAAAATGAAAATGAATTCACCATTATTCCGGAACTGGATATGGAATATTCCCTGCGTCTGCTTGGGTCGGAAAAGCTTTTCTGGAAAGTACTGAAAGACTATTACCGGGTGATTGACGATAAATTTGCAAAGATAGAGATCTGTGAGACCGAGGAAGACTGGGATGCATACCGCATAGAAGTACATGCGCTGAAGAGCGCTTCCCGGCAGATAGGAGCCCTGACTCTGGCCGATAAAGCAGAACAGTTAGAGGAGGCGGGCAGAAAAAAACAGGCTGATTTTATTCATGATAAAACAGGGGATTTGCTGGCAGAGTACCGGCAATTACAGAATGTCCTTGCTCCATATTGCGGGGAGGAGGAGAAAACAAAGACAGAATATATTGCAGATGATGTCTTAAAGGAGCTGCTGGACAATATGTATGCTGCCATGGAGGAGCTGGACCTTGGTGCAGCCGATGATATTCTCGCAGAGTTAGATGTGTATTCCTATGGAGAGGAGCAGGAGAAGTTGTTTGTTCAGCTCAAATCAGCGGTGGAAGACATTGATACGGAAGCGGCGCAGGAGGCATTGGAAGAATGGTTGAAGGTTCTTGGATAATAAAAAGGAGGAATTGGTATGATAGAGGTAAAAGTAAGCGAGGATGGTATGAGAGCTGAGGTAGTAGTGATACCGGAACCGGGTGAAGTCCTGACAAAGGATATTATCCGGGATCACCTGCGGTTAGAGGGTGTGCAGGCAGGAATCAATGACGAAGAGATTGCCAGGATTTTAGATGAAAAAGTGTTCGGAGTGATGCTGCCTGTAGCGAAAGGAAAGCTGCCGGTTGCAGGTCTGAACGCGCATTATAAGTTTTTTTTCGAGACGGATGTCGATAATGGACTTCCAAGAATAAGGGAGGATGGCTCTGTAGATTATTCCAAGATTATTACGAATGTGGAGTCGGGGGATTTACTTGCTGAGTATTACCCGGAGACAAACGGCAGCTATGGATATAATGTTTTTGCAAAAACAATTGCACCGGAGAAGGGGAAAGCGCTGCCGCCGCTTTTCTGCAAAAATGTAAGAAAAGAGGAAAACCGGTATTATGCTGAAAAAAGCGGATATGTGACTTTAAATGATAATTCGATTGCGATTGAAGGAATTCTGGAGATAGGGAAAGACGCGGATTATAATTCCGGCGATATCCGGTTTAACGGAGATATCCATGTAGGCGGGAATATTTTCGGCGGAATTAAAGTATGGGCAGAGGGAAGCATCATTGTGGACGGTGTCATTGAAGATGCAAAGGTAAGCGCCGGCAAAGATATTATTGTAAGCCAGGGGATTCATGGCCAGGGGACGCATGAGGATATCAGTCAGGAGGATATCACCATGGTGGAAGCAAAGGGCAGTCTAAAGACGAAATTTATTGACCATGCATTTGCCAAAGCCGGCGGTGACATTCTTATGGATTATGCGCTCAACTGTGTGATTGAGGCAGGGGGAAAAGTGACGGCCCATGGCACGAGAGGAGTCATTGCGGGCGGTAATATTTCGGCATTTCAGGGAGTGGAGGCAGATAAGTTAGGAAATCAGGCGGAACTGGGAACGGAAATCAAGGTGGGCGAGAGCGCTAAGGTGGAAGAAATGATTGCAGTTGCCAGACAGAAAATCAAGGAAGTGGAGGAAAAGCTTGCAGGTTATCCGGGTGATTTAAAGCCGGAATATCTTCTGAAAATGCTGGAGATTACGAGAAAACAGATGAAGGAAGCAGAAATGACAAAATGGCAGAGTCTGACAGCTCCCATTATTGTGCATAATATGGTATACCCGAATGTCAAGCTGCTGATGGGTACGGCCTGGGCGCCGGATATGACTGGAAAAAGCAGGATGGAGCTCAGGAATATCAACGGAAGGATTTTGTCTAAACCAATAGGAGCTTATACACAGGAAGAGATTACCGCTCACTATGTGGATTCCGACGCAGAGGTTGTGGCAGTAGAAAAGTCAAAAGTACTGGTGATTGATGATGATGCGCGTCTACTGCGTACGGTACACGGAATACTGGAGGAATACTATCATGTGGCAGTTGCTAAAAATGGTGCGTCGGCCAGACAATTTTTGAAAAAACGGATGGTAGATTTGATATTGCTGGATTATATGATGCCGGATGAAAATGGCGTTGAAGTACTAAAGAGCCTCCGCGCATGGAATAAAACAGAGAACATACCGGTAGTCTTTCTCACTGGTTTAAATGACAGAAAGAAAATTATGGAATGTCTGTCTCTGCGGCCCGCAGGTTATATTGTAAAACCGGTGGACAGAACCAAGCTTCTGGCAAAACTTAGGGCCATTTTGGGCGAAAAATAGAATAAAACAGATATTTTACGGAGAGATGATATGAAGATAATTATAGTAGGATGCGGCAAAGTAGGGGAGACACTGACAGAACTGCTCAGCAACGAAAAAAAACATGATATCACAGTCATTGATCTGGAGCGGACAATTCTGCAGAATATTACGGATACCTATGATGTCATGGGAATTGCAGGAAACGGAACAACGTTCAGCGTGCTGCAGGAAGCGGACATCGATTCATCGGATGTGATGATAGCTGTAACGGGTTCGGATGAAGTAAACCTGTTGTGTTGTGTGGTTGCCAAGAAGAGCCGTTCTAAAATTGAGACGATTGCGAGAGTGCGCAGTCATTCTTATTTTAATGAAATATCGTATCTTCGGGAAAGTCTTGGTATTTCCATGATTATTAACCCGGAGCTGGCAGCGGCCTCGGAGATTGCCAGGCTGCTGCGTTTTCCGAATGCAATTGAGATCAGCACCTTTGCAAAAGGCAGGGTGGAGCTTATGACGTTCCGGTTACATGAAAATAATCCGATTATTCATAAGAAAATCAGTGCGGTTATCGGCCAGTATCAGGCGGATATTGTGGTTTGCGCCGTGGAGCGTGACCATAAGGTGGTCATACCGGATGGAAATTTTATTTTTGAGGAACAAGATCTGGTATCCATTGTGGGAACACCAAAAAGCTCCAATGATTTTTTCAAAAAAATTAAGATTAAGACCCATCAGGTGGGGAACACCATGATAGTCGGAGGAGGAACCATCGCATTGTATCTGGCTCTGCAGCTTCTGAATATGGGAATTGGCGTGAAGATTGTGGAGAGGAACAAGGCCCGCTGCAAGGAGCTGTGTGAGCTTCTGCCCAAGGCAATGATTATCCATGGGAGCGGCATTGACCATGACCTTTTACTGGAAGAAGGGCTGGCGGATTGCGAATCTTTTGTGGCTATGACGGGGAATGATGAGGAAAATCTGTTTTTAAGCATGTTTGCGGGAACAAAATCAAAAGGAAAACTGGTGACAAAAATTAACCGTTTCAGCTATGATGAAGTAATAGAGAGGCTGGATTTGGGCAGTATCGTGTGCCCGAAGCAGTTAACCGCGCAGTATATCCTGCAGTATGTCCGTGCAAAACAAAATTCGATTGGGAGCAATGTGGAGAATATTTACCGGATTCTGGAAAACAAGGCAGAGGCTCTGGAATTTAATATCAGCAAGAAATGTCCGCTGCTGCATGTTCCGCTGGAGAAGATGCATCTGCATTCCAATCTGATTGTTGCAGCCATTATCCGCCAGAGAAAAATTATCATGCCCAGGGGCGGGGATGAATTCCGGGTCGGGGACCGTGTGATTGTGGTGTCGAACGGCAATCAGATTCTGGATATTACAGATATACAGAAGTAGAGAGGAATGGACTATGAATTTTCGAATGATTTTCTATGTGCTGGGGCTGGTAATGAATTTTGAGAGTGTATTTCTTCTTGTGCCGTGCGTCACAGCAGTGATATATAGAGAAAAAGAGGGAATTGCTTATCTTATTATGGCTGTCGTCTGTCTGGCAGCGGGAATTGTCATGACAGCCAAAAAGCCAAAAAACAGGTCGATTTATGCGAAGGAAGGGTTTGCGGCGGTGGCCTTAAGCTGGATTTTATTGAGCGTGGCGGGAGCTGTGCCTTTTACAGTCAGCGGTGAAATCCCTTCTTTTATTGATGCACTTTTTGAAATCATATCCGGTGTGACGACAACCGGCGCCAGCATCCTGACGGATGTGGAGGCCTTGTCACATGCCAGCCTTTTGTGGCGCAGTTTTTCACACTGGTTTGGAGGTATGGGCGTACTGGTGTTTATTCTCGCTGTCATGCCGCTGACGGGAGGCCGGAACATTCATCTGATGAGGGCAGAAAGTCCCGGTCCTTCTGTAGAGAAGCTCGTGCCCAAAATCAAGCAGTCCGCTTTGTTTCTGTATGGCGTATATCTGTTTCTGACTGTGCTGCAGGCGGTACTGCTTCTGGCGGGCGGTGTCAATTTTTTTGAATCCATTAATATTGCCTTCGCAACGGCCGGGACAGGGGGGTTCGCGGTCAGAAATTCCAGTTTTGCAGAGTATTCCGCTTATGTGCAGTACGTGACAAGTATTTTCATGATTTTGTTCGGTGTGAATTTTAATGTGTATTTTCTGCTTTTGGCAAAGAAGTTTAAGGTCATTTTTTCGTTTGAGGAGGTGTGGCAGTTTTTCGCGATTATCGGTGTGGCAGTTCTGGCAATTACATACAATGTACGGCATCTGTTTCCGACTCTGGAAGAGGCGTTTCGGAGCAGTCTGTTTCAGGTCGGTACAATTATTTCAACGACAGGATTTGCTACAACAGACTATAATTTATGGCCGGCCTTTTCTAAAATCATTCTGCTGCTGCTGATGTTTATCGGCGCCTGCGCCGGCAGTACCGGCGGAGGCATCAAGGTTTCCAGGGTTGCTCTGGCATGGAAGGGTGTGCGGTCTGAAATGGTGCATGCCTGCCATCCGAACAGCGTCCGTGTGGCAAAATACAACAAAAATCCGGTATCTGTTGAGCTGCTCCGCTCAGTGTATGTGTTTTTGGCGGCTTATATATTTATTTTTACCGGGTCGGTTTTGCTGCTTTCGTTAAACGGCAATGATTTTGAAACGAATTTTTCGGCGGTGGCGGCCACATTAAATAATATTGGCCCCGGATTTTCGAAGGTAGGGCCAACAGGAAATTATGCTTTTTTCAACGGATTTTCAAAATTCGTACTGATGTTCGATATGCTTGCCGGAAGGCTGGAAATCTTTCCGATGCTTCTGGTGTGCAGTCCTCATTTCTGGCATAATAATAAGAAGTTTTTCCGTCAGAGATGGAGAAGAAAATAAGACCGGGGAATATGTGAACGAAACATCTTTGGCTATTATATTGCTGATTATAAAAATAAAGTCAGGCGGGGTCTGCACCCCGCCTGACACATAAATCTATAAATCAGGAATTCGGTTTCCCATTTTTCTTTTCAAAAAATGCATCAATCGTTTTTTTAATGTCTTCATCCCCCATAATCTTAAGCAGATATCCCTCAGGCTTTAAAGATGTAACTTTTTTGACACTTTCCTTGTCTCCGCGTGCGGTAAGGAATATCACAGGAATATCTGCGATATCAGGCTCTGAGCGGAGCATCGCCAGCATCTGTCTTCCGTCGCAGACAGGCATCTCATAATCCAGTAAAATTAAATCCGGTCTGTCAAGGAATACGTATTTGATTGCGGAAACGCTGGAGCAAGCCTCGATTACAGTATAATCCTCAGTCAGAAGCTGGCTGATTCTTGCCCGCATGAAATCAGAATCGTCCACCACAAGCACCTTATTATTTTTGTTATTATTTTTGATGAGATAATTATTGATCTCATCAATCGCATTTTCTGCATTAATTTCGGGTGCTATTTTTCCCCGGATAGAATCCGAGCTTGTCACACAAAACGCCAGATAGCCTTCGCCAGTGTCAAACAGCAGGCTGCAGGATGGATTGCTGCGCTCAAATGCATTGACAAGCTGGTCCTGTGTCAGCAGGCATTCTCTCTCTACCTCGTGCAGGCTGACAGATGGAATGATTTCGCGAATGCGGTCCAGAAACTGCCGTGAGGCATACCGGATAATATTAATGATCATATCATCTACCTTTAAATACTGTGTATCCATCATGCTGCCGACAATATATAGGAGCAGCTGTTCCTCAAATATTAATGTAATATCCCATTTTTCTTTTTCCTGCCCCTTGTAAATGAAGTTCAGGCAGAAGGTTTTGCCAAAATCTTCACCTCCATAGTGTTCGCTGACGACGTTTGTTTTCAGATTAAACATATCATAAATGAGCTGGGTAATCACCTGTTCCAAAACATGGATTTCCTCCTCATGGGGAATTTCTGCCCATTTGCTGTTGGTTTTTCCTGAAATTGCCTGGTCCTCTGTCTGCGTGTGGGAAACCACCCATCCAATACATACGCCCAGAAAGTGCCGGATGGATTCTATGGAATAATTTGTATCTTCCAGTTCCTGCTCAAGAGCCGGGAGCGTTTTATTCTGGAAATTGTCATGCAGACGTTTATGTATATCATATTCATTATAATTAATGGAACGCATATATTCCTCTTCATGCTGGAAATGCTCTAATGTGTGGTTTTTTAAGTATTTAACTCCTTCCTGGCATACCCATTCCCCTTTTTCTTCATTTTCAACAATTCTGAGCAGTTTGCCAATAATGGAAAAAAGCTGTTTATGCTCCTTATCAATAATGTCAACACCAATATTGTACCTGTTATGCCATACTAAGTTTTTCACGATACTCCTCCTTTGCTGTATATAGAATTCTTTTCACTGAAAAAGATTTCCTGATGGAAAAGCTTGTCAATTTCACTATATTATATTGTAACACATTTTGGAGCCTTTGCCTATATTTATTTTCTTTTTTTCATTTTTTTTGTGGTGCCGGCTGTATCATTTTCATGTCTGGAAATGATTTGGATACGTTTGATAAAGAATAGAGGAAATAACGCTGCTGTCTGGCTTATTTTTGCGAATATTGACATAGATTGTGATATAGTGTATTATAAAATAAATTGTGCCCGAAGAGCCTCCATAATGTATGCTCTTGGGTATACCCATACGGCACCCTTTTAATGCATGTGCTGAAGCACTGTAAAAAATAAGGTATACCCTAAAGGACATGCATTAAGGAGGGGCTTATGGATATAAAATGATACAATTCATACGAATGGAGCAGATTTCGAAATGTTATTTAACTCTTTTGCATACGCCGTTTTTTTGCCGGCA
>CANOFI010000062.1 GCA_947565255.1 uncultured Lachnospiraceae bacterium | reverse complement strand
GAGGACATTTCCCATATTGAACAGAAAACGCAGCTTCTGGCTCTTTTCCTGCTGCTTCTCACACTGCTGCTGACGGCGTTAACAAGCATCGGCCTTCTTGTTGTATTAAGAAGGGTCTTTAAGCCGCTGCAGGAGCTGAATGAGACAACACAGCAGATGGCCAGGGGATTTTATGACCAGAGGCTTCATATCCGGCAAAAAGACGAGATTGGCCAGCTTGGGGAAAGTTTTAACAAAATGGCGGAGGCGGTGGAAGAAAGAACATATGTTCTAAAAGAATCCGAGCGAAAAAAAACACTGTTTATGGGAGATTTGACGCATGAATTAAAGACACCGATGACCGCCATATCCGGTTATGCGCAGACGCTTTTGTCCACAAAACTGAGCGAACAGCAGCAGGAGGAAGCCCTTTTGTATATTTATGAGGAGTGCGGCCGCCTGGAACGGTTGTCCCACAAGATGATGAAGCTTCTGGAGCTGGAGCAGGACCAGGAGCTTGAGCTGGCCGAAACGCCGGTTGCAGATGTTTTTGAGGCTGTCAAAAACGCCTGTTCGGTGCTTTTGACAGAAAAAAAGCTTACCCTTGAGATACATCAGCACAGGGAATGCTTTTTGATGGACGCGGATCTTATGACAGATGCGCTGATTAACCTGGTGGACAATGCCATAAAGGCGAGCAGCGAGGGCGGAAAAATCATTTTAAAGGCGGAAACTTCGGGGATTGAGGTACAGGATTTCGGATGCGGAATTCCGGCCGACGAACAGCAAAATGTCTTAGAGCCGTTTTATATGGTGGACAAATCCAGAAGCCGCCGGCATGGAGGCGCGGGACTTGGCCTTGCACTGACTGCTGTAATCGTTCGCAAACATCATATGTCGCTTGGCATAGAAAGCGAAGAGGGAAAGGGAACAAAAATTAATTTACAATTTGTTTAAAAAATGATGAATACTTGATGTAACATTCCATGGTAGAATAAGGATTGTCGGGAAATAAGTGCAAAACACAATATCAGGCATACAATATCTGGTATTTTAAACTATATATTGTGTTTTGAAGCTGCATTCTGACAACCCCATTCTGCTGTGGAATTTTTATGGAAAAATATTACTCCAACTGCTAAATTTGATGAATTTTACGCAGAATAATGTTTATCGGCAAGTAAAAAAGTTGCTATTTAACCGTTGGAGTAAGATGTCATATAAAGCAAAAATTTCCCGAGAGATGTACAATATAAAAAAGAAGTGTTTCAATGTTATTTTTGTCTGATTGAATGAAAGGAAAAGGTGATAAAATGAAGAAAAAAATGCTTCTTCCGGCAATCGCCGCAGCAATACTTCCAGCGCTTCTGCTGTCGGCCTGCCAGAAAAATCCAGATTCTTCGATTGTAAAAAATAAAGATCTGGATAACATGATCAGCCAGGCGCAGGACGGGGAAAACGGTTCTGCAAATGTTGGAGAGCTTGCCGGAGAATACGATACATGGAAAACAGCTTTTCAGGATGAAAGCCTGCATGTGTCAGTCAATGTCGACGCAAAGGTGGAAATTCCCAAAAGCACACAGATGTCTGTATTCCGCGTCAAACAGAAAAAAATCGAACAGACAGTTCTGGACAAGGTAAAAAAGGAACTGGTGCAGGAGGAGCCGCTGTACGACGGAAGCGTGCTGAGCGTACAGACCCGGAAGGACATAGAAAAGAAAATTCAGGCGGAAAAAAACGAACTGGAAAATTTGAAAGCAAAGAAAAGTGAATACGATGAAGAAAGCTACCAGATTTACCGTGACGAGGCGCAGGCAAGAATTGACGAACTTCAGGAACTGTTTGAAAACGCCCCGGCACAGGTGCAGTGGAAGGACTTTCCGTCCGACGGAAAGCTTCAGAGCGTAGAGTCGTTATATAAAAAAGATAAAAATAATGGTTTTTATGCATGGGCGTATGAGTTAAACGCTTCGGGCGACATTTATTACGGCGTTACCGATGGAAAAAACGAAAAATATACGGCTGTTTATGCCCAAAACAATGAAAATTATGGAAACTGCCTCCGGTACAGCAGCGACAGACATACTTACGCAAACTTGCAGTCGGCGGCCGTACAGGGGATTTGCAACAGCGGCATGTGGCGGATCGATAAGGAAATTTCAGAGGGGGATGTGAAAATGGATGTCCGCGCGGAAGATTTGGAGGCGTATACAGATGTCTCAGCGACAATGACAGAGGAACAGGCGAAGGAAAAGGCGGATGCACTTCTTAAGTCGTTCGGTTTTACGGATTTCCAATATTACCAGGGAGGATTGTATGGGGAGATTTTGGCAGAAGAACCCGATTCAAACGGAAAATTCAAGTACCGCAAAGTTTTTTACTTAAAATATTTAAGAAACATAGACGGAATTTTTGTCAATAACGAAGACGGCAGCAAATTTACGGACGGCTGGCAGGGAGACAGCTATGTGAAAAAAGAGTGGGGAGGGGAAAGTATTGAAATAACGGTGAATGACGACGGCGTTGCCGGGTTCTGTTATTCATTTCCGATGGAGATTACGGAAACGGTGGTCGATCAGTCAAATATGAAGCCGTTTGAAGAGATAAAGGATATTTTTAAAGAGATGGCGCCTGTTGTGAACGCAACGCAGGACAGTGAGGAAACGGTTTCAATTAATGTGGACCGCATTATACTGCGCTATACAAGAGTCAGCGAACAGGACAGAT
This sequence comes from uncultured Lachnospiraceae bacterium, assembly GCA_947565255.1. Classification (GTDB taxonomy): domain Bacteria; phylum Bacillota; class Clostridia; order Lachnospirales; family Lachnospiraceae; genus JAAVZI01. The sequence continues at coordinate 7,579 of CANOFI010000062.1, read as the reverse complement.
TTGACAGCGGCCTTCTTGTTCCCGTCTGGGATTTTATGGGCTCGCGGACAGATACTTACGGAGAGCGGACCGAGGAAAAGGATACCTGTATTATGACCATCAATGCGATAGACGGCTCCATCATCGACAAGAGACTGGGCTATTAAGATGAACAGCTTTGAGATGGATTTAAAAAGAGCGGTATGCTCCGTAAAATTTGCGGCCGGCGTCCTGTTACAGCTGCTCATTCTGTTCCAGGCGGGCTTTGCGTCGGAGCTGTTTTACATCAGTGTGCCGGTTGTGGCGGCATTTCCCTATGCGTCAGAATGGCTGACCGAATACCAGAGCGGGTTTCTCAAAAGTTATCTGCCGAGAAGCGGCCGGCATTCTTATATCATTGGGAAATTTCTGGCCTGCAGTTTCAGCGGCGGACTGGCCGAGTGGCTCAGCTGCTGGCTGTTTCAGTTATGTAACAAAAGCGATTCTAAAATCGAGCTTTTGCTTGTATTTATGTCCGGGATGCTGTGGGCGGGTGCGGCGGCTGTTCTTGCCGCATGGTCCGGCAGCCGTTACATCGCATACGGAGGCGGCTTTGTTCTGTATTATATGCTTGTCATTCTGCACGAGAGATATTTTGAAGAATGGTACTGCCTGTTTCCGTATGAATGGCTGTCACCGGAGCATGTATGGGTGTTTGACAGGCAGGGCATTGTGCTTTTGCTGTCGGGTTTGTTGCTGTTGTTATTTTGCATTTATCATACAATTCTTTGGAGGGATATGGAACATGTATAAGCTAAGACAGGTGTGGCTTACGGCCATAGCAAATTTCCGGAGATGGAAGAGGAACCCGCAGATCGTACTGACGTTCGCCCTGGCATTTGTCCTTTGCTTTCTGTTGTCTGACAAGGTGGTGGTGTTTGCGAAGGAGCATCATACGGTTTTACAGACAGCGGAGCCGTTTATATGGACATTTGGGGATGCAGGCTCCGTGCTGTCCGTATCCCTTCTCCTTTTGCTTTTATTTGCAGATATGCCAAATCTTGGGAATGAGGTTCCGCTGTTTTTAGTCCGTATGGACCGGACGGTCTGGATGCTTGGGCAGATGGTATATCTCGTGCTGGCAACGCTGTTTTTGATGTGCTTTCTTTTGGGCTCCACCTGCATACTGTCGTCGGCAATGGCGTATCCGGCCAACCAGTGGAGCAATACGGCGGCAATTCTCGGCTATTCGGATATCGGGAGCCAGATTGCGGTTCCGGCGTTTGTAAAGGTGTTAGAGTTGTCTTTTCCGTATACCTGCATGCTGCATATTTTTGGACTGATGCTTGGGTATTCGCTACTTATGGCAGGCCTGATTTTATTTCTCAATCTTGGCAGAAAAAACGCAGGTATGATAGGAGGCATCGTTTTCAGCGGCTTTGGATTTTTATTTAACCCTGAGGTCATCGCAGGACTTCTGCACATTCCCGGGGAACGAATGCAGCTTGCAAATATCGCCTTTGGATGGATTTCGCCGCTGAACCATGCAACGTATCACATGCACAATTTCGGTTATGACAATCTTCCGAAGCTGTGGGAATCGTACCTTTTCTTTGCAGTCGGGACAGCTGTTTTGTTCGGATTGTCGTTAAGAAGGGTGAAAAAAATTAATTTCCGGTTCACAGGGACGGAAAAAAGATAAGGAGGAGCGGTATGGAGCAGAAAGCGGGAATTGAGGTAGCGCATGTAAGCAAAGCATTTGGAAAAGAAAAGGTTCTTTCGGATGTCAGTTTTGTCATTCCGCCCGGAACAATCTATGGGATAGCCGGAAACAATGGAAGCGGTAAAACCGTGCTGATGAAGTGTATCTGCGGTTTTATGCGGCCGGACAGCGGCAGCATCCGTGTCAATGGAAAACAGGTAGGCAGGGAATGCGATTTTCCGGACGGTCTGGGCGTCATAATTGAAACGCCCGGATTTCTTCCGAATGTCAGCGGGTATAAAAATTTAAAAATTCTGGCGTCTTTGAAGGCGCAGATTGGAAAACAGGAAATCAGAAAGACCCTTCAGAGAGTCGGCTTAGACCCGGCAATGAGAAAGGCGGTATCAAACTATTCGCTTGGAATGCGCCAGAGACTTGGAATTGCGCAGGCGATTATGGAGGATCCGGATGTGCTCGTTCTCGATGAGCCGTTCAATGGATTGGATAAGGAGGGCGCGGCGCAGATGCGGGAGCTGTTTAAGGAGCTTGGGAGGCAGGGAAAGGCCATTTTGCTCGCAAGCCATAATGTACAGGATATGGAAATTTTATGTGACGAGGTTCACGAGATGGAGGATGGTTGGAAATGAAAAAATACAAGCAATGCATTGCACTGCTGTCTGCTGTGTTTCTTCTTCTGTCCCGGCCGGTCTGTGCGGACCCGGCCGGTCAGGCCGCCGCCGGAGATGGAAATCCGGATGCGGGGGTACAGAGTGTATATACGCAGCTTGCAATTGACAGTGAGAACCTGTATGAAGGGATGGAGCATACCTATTCGGAGGGGTATGTGCCTGCAGTTCAGAATGGAAATGTGTATCTGGTTGTGCCAATACAGTGCAGCGGAAATCTGAAAGATTTCAGTCTGAAGGCATCCCTGGATCTGGGAGAGTCAGAAAACAATCCGTTTGTGTATAAAAATTATGAGAAAAGCGTTTATCTGCAGCAGCATGCAGTCAATGGCGGTGCAACTACGGCCAACGCGTATGTGGCGGCTTTCTGGATGGAACTGAAACCGGATCGTGTGAACGGAAGCTATCCTGTGACAGTTGATATCCGGACAGCGGATGAGGCGGGAAATGAAGTTGGGCAGACATTTACGGTTTATGTGACGATTACAGACGGGACAGACCCAAAAGCAGCGCAGAGTACAGCTGATCCTGCACAGCCGGCGGTATTTTCCCCAAAGGTTGTAATCAGCGGCTGTCAGTTTTCAAAGGACGCAATTCAGGCCGGGGACGAGGTATACGCAAAGATAACACTGACTAATACAAGTAATACAGAAACGGTGCGTGACCTGACAGTTGCCGTGTCTGCGCCGCCGGAATACTTTACACTTCTGGAGAAGTCTGATACTATTTATGTGCCGTCCATTCCAGCAAATGGAAGTACAGACGTGCAGCTCCGCTACAGGATACAGGCGTCTGCGCCGCAGGGGCAGTATGAGCTGGAGTTAACAATGAATTATGCGGATACAAATGCGAACGTGTGTTCGGAAAAAGGAAAGGTAATGGTATGGGTAAACCAGCCCCTGAAGGTGCAGGCGGATAAATTGTCTTTTCCTGAGAAAGTGGAAGTGGCGGATGTCGTGGAGGCGTCGCTGCAGGTTATGAATTTTGGCAGAAGCAGGGTCTATCATGTGCGCGCTGTTATGGAGGCGGACGGCCTGTCTGCGTCGGGAACGCTCTATATCGGTGATTTGGAGCCGGGCATGATGGGAACAGGAACCGTACAGGTTTCCGTCGGAAGCCTGTCAAAAGAAGACAGTCCATATGGAAAAACGGACGGTGTGCTCACAATTTATTATGAGGATGAAAATGGACAGGAATTCAGCGAGGAGCTTTCGTTTCAGACGGCGATTCAGTCGCCGTTTTCCGAAGAAACACCCAAAAAGGAAGACCGGGCCGGGCAGTGGTGGGTCATTATGGGCGTGCTTGCGGGCGTGCTTGTACTTTTTGCAGCCGGGATGTTTATACAGAAGAAAACCCGCCGGCGCGGGCAGCCTGCCTGAGACGGACGAAAACATGCTTTAAGGTGGTGGAAATATGGAAGGTTGGAAAAAATTCTGGAAGCTCAGAAGGCAGGATGACCGGGTAAAGGTAATGCTGATGTTTTTTGCAGCGGGAGTAATCTTTTTTACCTGTGCAGGATATCAAAGTGTTCGATATTATAAAATGATACAAAGTCCGGCAGAATATGTCCTGACAACGGAGAATGTAAGAACAAATGTTCGAAAGGAGCTCTCAGAAATCTGCAAACTGAATGAAATTGCGGCGGTCGGTTTTCAGTCGGAGAGGGATATCACGCTGAAATATCAGGAGTATGAGGGGACATTTTCGTGCATGGAGCTTTCAAAGGCCTATATGGAGGCTGTCTATGGAGTAAAGGAATCCAGCTCCATGAAGACCTTTTATATGAATGAAAAAGCGTACAGACAGCTTTGCCGGGAATCCGGCCTTAAGGAAAGACAAACGGGCCGTGCAGGCGGAAACAGCCTGCGGCTGTCTTATATGGACTCGGCAAGCAAGGCAGACTCGGCAGACCCGGTGAGCGCATCGTCGGTGGCCGCAGCAGCCAGGGTTGTGCTGGTAAAACAAAACATGCCTAAAAAAGAACCCTATGTCTTTTGTAAAAAGGGCGTACAGAATGAGGTGGAAACGATGCTGCCGGTCCGAATTTTTGCCAGACGGCAGGACTGGGACGGACAGCTTGTAAAAAAGCTTCAGGAGTCCGGTTTCACACTGGAAAATCAGGAGGAGGTCAGGAAGGAAGAGTATGAACGGGGCCTTCTTTCGTGCGGCTTAAAATATAACCTGCTGGCGGCCGTTATCTGCTTTTGCAGTGCAGCAGCGCTGCGAAGGTTTTATGTGAGTTGGGGCCGGCAGCAGAAGATGAGTTAGGAAAACAGTTTTTCCAATACTTTTGGAATACGGATTTCTTCCTATATTAATTGTGAAGAAATGTATTGGGCTGAAGCAAATGCTGCTATTTTATAACTATTCAGCCCGCAGCCAGTCACTTTGCTGTGAGAATAAAACTGAAAGCGAGAAAAGAAACCGCTTTTACTGAAGGCAGTTTTTTATGGGCAGATTTCATAACAGCTCTGCCGGATGGCCGGGCTGTTATGCTATTTTTGTTAAGAATTATATTTTATATTGCAATCTATAACAGACTATGTTACACTGATTCTGCAAATTCTTTCTGGACGCAGATTATGCGTATCTAAGTATACTGTTTTCTGTTCATTTTCGAACAACATATCCCGGAAAAAGGGAAAGGAGTGTTGTAACATGTACAACACGGTATTGACAGCGTCCATGCGGGGCATGGAGGTTTTATTTGTGCAGGCTGAGGCAGATGTAAGTGATGGAATGCCGATGTTTGAAATGGTCGGATATCTGGCGCCGGAGGTCAGGGAGGCGAGAGAACGGGTGCGGACCTCACTGAAAAATTCTGGAATTGTCTTACCGCCAAAACGGATTACGGTCAATCTGTCACCGGCGGACATAAGAAAAGAAGGAACGAGCTTTGACCTGCCGATTGCACTGGCAGTGCTGGCATCTTATGGAATCATTTCAACAAAGCTGCTGGAGGGAAGCCTGGTGGCAGGAGAATTAAGCTTAAGCGGCGAAATTCGTCCGATTAATGGGATTTTGCCGATGGTGTCTGAGGCGGCCAAACGCGGAATACGCAATTGTATTCTTCCTGTTGAAAATTGTGAGGAGGCGGCAATTGTAAAAGACATGCGGATAACAGGCATAGATACAATAAAAAATCTTATTGGATATCTACAGGGGGAGACGCCGCAAAAGCCGTATGAGGCGGCAGCAGGCGTACCGGATGTCAGGAAGTATGAAAAAGATTTTTCCGATATCAAGGGACAGGAAATAGCAAAACGGGCGGCGGCAATTGCAGCGGCCGGATTTCACAATCTGCTGTTAATCGGACCGCCTGGCTCCGGAAAAACAATGCTTGCCAGCCGGATTCCGACGATTCTGCCGGAGCTGACATGGGAGGAAAGCATTGAAATCACAAAAATATACAGTGTCGTCGGCCAGCTTCCCCAAAAGAATCCACTTATGCAGACAAGGCCGTTTCGTTCGCCCCACCACACCATTTCCCCCAATGCCCTGGCAGGCGGAGGAAGGGTGCCCGGACCGGGAGAGGTTACATTGGCGCACAAGGGAGTGCTGTTTCTGGATGAGCTCCCGGAGTTTCAGAAGACAGCGCTCGAAATTATGCGCCAGCCCCTGGAAGAGGGCGTCATACATATCTCAAGGGTGCATGGCACCTATCATTATCCCGCACATTTTATGCTGGTCGCTGCAATGAATCCGTGCAAATGTGGATATTTTCCAGATTATAACAAATGCAGGTGCACGCCGGCTGAGGTGCACCGGTATATCAGTCGAATCAGCCGTCCCCTGCTCGACCGGATTGACTTGTGCACGGAAATAAAAGAAGTGCCGTTTGCACAGCTTTGCCAGGAAAAGGCGGGAGAAAGCTCGGCACACATACGCGAACAGGTCAGGCGCGTAAGAAAAATACAGTTAGAGCGCTATCGGGGGACGGGCATTCAGTTCAATTCCCAGTTAGGCGCAAAGGAGATGAAAAAATTTTGTAAGATTGGAGACAAAGAACAGGAATTTATGGAAAACATTTATCATAAATTAAATTTGACAGCACGTTCTTATCACCGTATTTTAAAAATTGCAAGAACCATAGCGGATTTTGAGGGGGCCGAAAAAGTCGGGCAGAAGCATATTTGTGAGGCGGTCTGTTACCGTGTTGCTGACAAAAAATTTTGGACAAGATAACAAAACAGGCAAGGCGGACAGTACGTACTGAACAACGTTCAGTTTGCAAATAATTATATGAACCGGAATGGCTTTTGCAAAATAAGGAAAATGGATCGGAGGGATAGAAAAAATGACTTTGGAAAAAATACGGTATTATGACAGGAAGGAAAAAGAATATCCGAAAAAATTATCAGATATTTCGGATTCGCCCGAAAGACTGTATGTGCTGGGACGACTTCCGGACGAAAACAGGCCATGCGCCGCAATTGTCGGCGCCCGCAACGCCACGCCTTACGGGAGGACGATGGCAAGGAAATTCGCAGGACTGTTTGCTGCAAACGGCATTCAGATTGTCAGCGGCTTTGCAAGGGGCATTGACCGCGCCGCATATGAGGGTGCGCTGGAAGCGGGCGGCAGCACATTTGCCGTACTGGGAAACGGAGTGGACGTCTGTTATCCGAGAGAAAATATAGATTTATATGAAAAAGTGCGGGAATCAGGCGGGTTCTTGTCAGAATTCGAACCGAAAACCCAGCCAAGGGCATGGTTTTTTCCAAAAAGAAACCGCATGATCAGTGCACTGGCGGATAAGGTTTTGGTAGTAGAGGCCGGAGAAAAAAGCGGAGCTTTGATTACGGCGGAATTTGGATTAGAACAGGGGAAGGATGTCTATGCAGTTCCGGGAAGAATCGGCGATGAGCTGAGCAGCGGCTGCAACCGGCTGATTGCCCAGGGGGCATATGTTGCAGTTTCCCCGGAGGAAATGCTGAAGGATTTCGAACTGGATGTAGAAAATTTTAAAAGATTTCATGAAAAAAAACAATTAGGTCTTGCACAAGAAGAAGAAACGGTGTATAGTTGTATACGTTTCCACCCGAAACATATAAATGAGATTTTGAAGGATAGCAAAATGGGATTGCCGTTGCTTGTTTCAATACTGCTTCAGCTGGAATTAAAAAATCTAATTGAAGAGGTTACAAAAAATTATTATATTAGATTATAAGCCGTACAAAAAGAGACAGCGACGGATATTGCAGATTCAATATAGTGAGAAATGTAGAGGAAA
>CANOFI010000061.1 GCA_947565255.1 uncultured Lachnospiraceae bacterium | reverse complement strand
GGAGTGACGAGTTTGGACAATGTATATAAAAATTCCGCTCCAAAGCGTTTTGAAGTCGCTGCATTTTTATATACATTGTCCAAACTCTGATAGTGAAATAAGAGTTTTGCAAATGATTAATTTTATATGAATTTTGAAAGGAGACAGGAACTATGAAGTATGTATGCGATGTATGTGGATGGGAATATGATGAGGAGGAGGGATATCCGGAGGGCGGCATTGCGCCGGGAACGAAATGGGAAAATGTTCCGGATGATTTTGAATGTCCGCTGTGTTCCGTGGGAAAAGAACAGTTTTCAGAGGCGTGATTTGGAAAAAATGGAGCTGCTGCGGCAGCTTCTTTTTTTGTGAACAAATTGGTAAAGGAAATCTGCTTGTAAATGGGACAAAAATATGTTAAAATAAGAACAATAGATTATGTAGGAAAGAGGGCTTTGCAATGCGGAAATGGAATAGATTGACAGGTATTTTCATGAGTATTCTTTTGACGGCCGTGAGCATAACGGTGACAGTGCCGCTGACGGCAGTGCAGGCGGCATACGAGGAGAGAAGCGGCTACGTGACAGGAAACAGTGTGAATGTACGAACCGGCGCCGGAACATCCAATGCCAAAATTACCCAGCTTGATATGGGACATGAGGTATTGATAAAAGAGGAGACAAAAGCGTCAAACGGGGCCGTATGGTATCGGATTCATTTTACAAAAGATGGTGTGGAAATGGAAGGCTATATGCATTCCGATTATGTAAGAGTTGCATTTGTCCCGACGGATACCGTGGAGGATGCCGACTATGAGATGTATCTGGAAGAGCAGGGCTTTCCGGAGAGTTACCGGAGGTATCTTCGCACACTGCACAAACAGAATCCGCTCTGGATTTTTGTTGCGATGCCGACAGGCATTGAATGGGAAAATGCGGTAGCCGGGGAGTCGAAGCTTGGTACGAACCTTGTTCCCAAAAACAGCATTACGTCCTTCAAGTCACTCGTGGATGGGGCAATCGACTGGAATACAGGTGTCTGGAAAGGATTTGACGGAGAATCCTGGGTAGCTGCGTCGAAAAACGTAATCCGGTACTATCTGGACCCGCGTAATTTTCTGGACGGAGAGAAGACCATTCTGCAGTTTGAATCCCTGCGCTATGAAGAGGGAGTACATACAGTAAGCGGCGTTGAAAACATTTTAAAAGGAACACATATGGAGGGCGGCACATTTGCTCAGCTTTTCATGGGGGCGGGCAAAACGCATAACATCAGTCCCTATCATCTCGCGGCGAGGGCAAGACAGGAGACCGGCGTGAATGGAAGCAACAGCACAAAAGAGCAGAAGGATGCCCCATATGCGGAGTTTAATGGATATTACAACTTTTTCAATATCGGGGCGTCACCGTCGGCGGACCACGATGCCATGTATAACGGCCTGGCACGTGCAAAAGCAGAAGGATGGGACTCACCGGAAAAATCTATTTACGGAGGCGCGCAGATTATAGCTGCAAATTATATTTCCAGGGGGCAGAGTACCCTTTATCTTCAAAAGTTTGACGTGGTGGACGGCGGAGACGGATATTATGCCCACCAGTATATGACAAACCTGCTGGCGGCAGCTTCTGAGGCAAAGCTGATGGAGAGTACATATAGTGACTATAGGGCGTCAGCGATTACATTTACTGTCCCCTTGTTTTTGAATATGCCGGATACACCGGCGCCATGCCCGACAGACAACGGTTCTCCGTATAATGTGCTGTCAGATTTGAGCATTTCCGGAATGGAATTCGAACAAAAGTTCGATGAATATACACACCAGTACACGGTTGCAGGTTCTACCTCTGCATCGCAGGTACAGATAAACGCGGCGGCATATGCGCCGGATGCGGTGATAATCGGAAATAACCGCGTGGAGCTGAAAGAAGGGGAAAATGTCTTAAAAGTGCAGTGTACCGGAAGAGATGGAGCGGTGAGGACATACAGCATTACCATAAACCGCAAAACTACCGGAGGAGCCGGCATGGGGGATGTCAATGCAGACGGAACCATCAATTCGATCGATGCCCTGCTTGTTTTGAGGGCATCCGTGGGAATGGAGGAGTTAAACGGGGCACAGAAACAGTGTGCGGATACGAACAAAAACGGCGTCATGGACGCAGGGGATGCCCTGCTGATTTTGCAGTATATTACTGGAATTGTGCCGTATCTGTAAACGGATTGGGGAATAGAATTTGAAAGGAAAAAATGGACGAGATTATTTTAGCGAGCCAGTCGCCGAGGAGAAAAGAGCTTCTTTCGCAGATTGGCATAAAGTATACATGTATGCCGGCAATTGGCGAGGAGACGGTAAAACAGCAATTTTCTGAGGAAGAACGTTTTGTTCTGCTTCCGCAGCTTCTGGCGGTGCAGAAGGCAGAAGAGATTGCGAAACAGGTAAAAGACCGGTGGATTCTTGCGGCAGATACGATTGTGGAGTGCGAAGGGGAAATTTTGGGAAAACCAAAGGATAAAGAGGATGCCAGGCGGATGCTTGGCATGCTTGGCGGACGGGAGCACAGGGTGCATACGGGAGTGTGTCTGTTGAAGCCGGGAACGAAGGAAGACGGTGAAAAAAAGATCACTTTTACAGAGACGACAAAGGTATTTTTTTATCCGGTTTCAAAGGAAGAAATAGAAGCGTATCTGGAATCCGGCGAGCCGTATGACAAGGCAGGAGCATATGGGATTCAGGGGAAAGCAGCGGCCTTTATCAGGGGCATTGAGGGGGATTATAACAACGTGGTAGGTTTACCACTGTCCCGGGTGTATCAGGAGCTGAAACGCCACTGTCTGCATGGAACTGTGCATTCACGCACTGCAGAGCCGGTTGTTTAGGGCAAGGTCTGCAAGAACATGCAGATTTCGCAGGGAGGGGTTTGCATGTACCATATATGGTACATGATACGTTGTGTGATAGAGAAAACGGCTTGGAAAGGAAAGGGGATTGCAGGCTATGGGCAGTTCGAAAACTGTGAAAATCGGAAACAGGGTAATTGGCGGAGGAAATCCGGTCCTGATTCAGTCGATGACCAACACAAAGACGCAGGATGTGCCGGCGACAGTGGCACAGATAAAAAAGCTGGCGGCGGCAGGCTGCGACATCATCCGGTGCGCGGTGCCGGATATGGAGGCTGCAAAAGCGCTTGCGCAAATAAAAAAACAGATAGAGATTCCGCTGGTTGCGGACATTCATTTCGATTATAAGCTGGCAATCGCGGCGATGGAATACGGCGCAGATAAAATCCGCATCAATCCGGGCAACATCGGGGCGCCGGATAAGGTAAGGGCAGTAGTGGATGCGGCAAAGGAGCGGGAAATCCCGATTCGTGTCGGGGTGAACAGCGGTTCGCTCGAAAAAAACCTGATTGAAAAATATGGCGGAGTGACAGCGCAGGGGCTGGTGGAAAGCGCCATAGACAAAGTACATATGATAGAAGACATGGGATATGCCAATCTCGTTATCAGCATCAAATCCTCCGATGTCCGGATGTGCGTGGAGGCGCACAGGCAGCTTGCGAAGCAGACGGAGTATCCGCTGCATGTGGGAATCACGGAGGCGGGAACACTGTTGTCGGGTAATATAAAGTCTGCGGTCGGTCTTGGCATTATTCTGTATCAGGGTATTGGGGATACAATACGGGTTTCACTGACAGGCGATCCGTCAGAAGAGATCAAGGCAGCCAAATTAATACTGCGCACACTGGGTCTCAGAAAGGGAGGAATTGAAGTGGTATCCTGCCCGACCTGTGGGAGGACGCAGATTGATTTAATCAGTCTGGCGAATAAGGTGGAGGATATGGTGGCAGATATTCCCAAAGATTTAAAGATTGCGGTGATGGGCTGTGTTGTAAATGGGCCGGGTGAAGCCAGGGAGGCAGATTTGGGGATTGCCGGCGGAAAAGGAGAAGGGCTTGTGATGCGCAGGGGAGAAATCATAAAAAAGGTTCCGGAAGGGGAGCTTTTGAACGCCCTGCGGGAAGAAATCATGAATTTTTAAGGAGAAGCCGGATGGAAACAAAAGCATTTTTTGACGTATTTCCTGATGTAAAATTAGATAAGACGGTGGAAAACCTGTTCCGGCAGGTGGTTGTCCGGAAAGTAGTGATGAACAAAAAAAGGACAAGGCTGCAGATATATATAGAAAGCGCTTTTCTCATTCAGAAAAAAGATGTATATCTTGTGGAAAAGACAGTAAAAGAACAAATGTTCGAAAACATGGATATCGAAGTGAAGCTTATGGAATTTTACCGGCTTTCTGCCCAGTATACGCCCCAGATGCTGATGGAGGAATATAAGGACAGCATTTTACTGGAATTAAAAGAGGCGAGTCCGTTTGAGCATACGGTGTTTGCCAGGGCTAAATGTCGGTTCGAAGAGGAGAATGTACTGGAGCTTTCTTTGGATGATACAATTGTGGCCCATGAAAAATCCGCAGAAATCAAACGGATTCTGGAAAAAATATTTTGTGAAAGGTGCGGGGTGCCTCTTGAGGTGCGTTTTTTATATAATCCAAATGAGGACAGCCGTCTGCAGAAACAGAAGGAGGAGCAGACCCGTCAGGAGGTGGGGCTGATTTTGTCTCAAATTGGCCAGGACAAGGACGGGACTGAGCCGGACGCCCAGGAGCAGGGAGCAGAGGGAGCCAGGAACCAGACAGAGAATGGGAAAAAGCCGAATGCAGGGGAAAACGCACGGTTACGGCAGTCCGGGCCGGAAAAAAAGAGGAAGGACAGCGCATGGAAAAAGGAAAACGGCGGTTTTTCCCGTTATTCGGCCCGCAAAAGCAGCAACCCCAATGTGATATACGGAAAAGAAGCGGATGGGGAAATCACGCAGATAAAGGAACTGGACGAGATGAGCGGCGAGGTGACTGTCCACGGGCAGATCGTCTCGTTTGCTTCGCGTGAAATCCGAGGCGGCGAGCGGCTGATTCTGATGTTTGACATCACAGATTTTACCGATACGATCAAAGCGAAAATATTTGTAAAAACAGAGGTGTTTGAGGAAATAGGCAGTGATTTGAAGGAAGGAGCGTTTATTAAGGTAAAAGGATTCGTATCGATGGACAGCTTTGATAAGGAGCTGGCGATCGTATCTGTGACAGGAATCGAAAAGGGGAATGATTTCAGGGTAAAAAGACAGGATTTTGCACCAAAGAAACGCGTAGAGCTTCATTGCCATACGAAGATGAGCGACATGGACGGCGTCTCAGAAGCAGGGGAGCTGATAGGGCGTGCCGTCGAATGGGGACACAAAGCGCTTGCGATTACGGACCACGGCGTGGTGCAGGGATTTACGGATGCGTACCATGCGGTGCAGAAGCTGGAATGGGCCTGCAAGGAGGGTGAAATACTGGATTTTAAAGTGATTTACGGTGTGGAGGCTTATCTGGTGGATGACTTAAAAGAGGCGGTTGTCAACAGCAAAAACCAGCCGCTTAACAGTTCTTTTGTCGTATTTGATTTAGAGACCACCGGTCTGAGTCCGCAAAAAGACAAAATTATAGAGATCGGGGCGGTTCAGGTAGAAAACGGTAAAATTGTGCAGCGGTTCAGCGAATTTGTCAATCCAAAAATTCCAATCCCGTTTCACATTCAGGAACTGACGGGAATCCGGGATGAGATGGTGATGGAGGCAGATGAAATAGAAGAAGTTCTGCCACGGTTTATGGAATTTTGTGCAGACTCGGTTATGGTTGCACACAATGCGGAGTTTGACATGGGATTTATCAGGGAACATATAAAGCGGCTCGGCATGGAGAAAACATTTACCAGTCTGGATACCGTAGCGCTGGCCAGGGTGCTGCTTCCCAATTTAAACCGTTTTAAGCTGGATACCGTGGCCAAGGCATTAAAGATTCCGCTTTTGAACCACCACCGGGCAGTGGAGGATGCTGAGTGCACCTGTAACATTTATATAGAATTTATCAAAATGCTGGAAGAGAGACAGGTTACCGGCCTGGACGGGGTAAATGAGCTTTGCAGGGCTTCCGCCGAAACGATCAAAAAGATGCCGTCCTATCATGCCATTATCCTGGCGAAAAATGAGACCGGGCGCCGGAATCTGTATACGCTGATTTCCGATTCCCATATTAAATATTATCACAGGCGGCCGCGCATTCCAAAGTCTGAATACATCAGGCACAAAGAGGGGCTGCTGATTGGCTCTGCCTGCGAGGCCGGTGAGCTGTTTCAGGCCGTTATCGGCGGAAAGGGAGCCGAAGAGATTGCGAGGCTGGTGGACTTTTATGATTATCTGGAAATTCAGCCGGTCGGAAACAATGAATTTATGCTGAGGAGCAATGAGTACAGCTATTCCTCCATCGAAGATTTGCAGGACATTAACCGCGAAATCGTGCAGCTTGGGGAAAGGTTTAACAAGCCGGTTGTGGCGACGTGCGATGTCCATTTTCTGGATCCGGAGGACGAGGTGTACAGAAGAATTATCATGGCGGGAAAAGGATTTGCCGATGCGGATTTTCAGGCGCCGCTGTACCTTCGGACCACGGAAGAAATGCTGGCGGAATTTGCATACCTCGGCGCCGAAAAGGCGGAGGAAATTGTCATAACAAATACAAATAAAATAGCAGAAATGATTGAGAAAATCAGTCCGGTCCGCCCGGACAAATGTCCGCCGGTCATTCCGGATTCGGACAAAACCCTGCGAAAAATCTGTTATGACACGGCACATGCCATGTACGGACCGGAGCTGCCGGATATTGTGACAGCCCGACTGGAAAAGGAGTTAAAATCCATTATCAGCAACGGGTTTGCGGTGATGTATATCATTGCGCAGAAGCTGGTCTGGAAGTCCAATGAAGACGGGTATCTGGTAGGCTCCAGAGGTTCCGTGGGCTCGTCCTTTGTGGCAACCATGGCGGGAATTACGGAGGTGAATCCGCTGCCGCCGCATTATTACTGTGCAAAATGCCACTACAGTGATTTTCATTCAGAGGAGGTGCGGGCATTTGCAGGCGGCTGCGGGTGCGATATGCCGGACAGGGCATGCCCACAGTGCCAGGAACCGCTTATAAAGGCGGGATTCGACATTCCGTTCGAGACCTTTCTCGGTTTTAAGGGGAATAAGGAGCCGGATATCGATTTGAATTTTTCAGGGGAATACCAGAATCATGCGCATGATTATACGGAGGTAATTTTTGGAAAAGGGCAGACATTTCGCGCCGGCACGATTGGAACGCTTGCCGAAAAAACGGCATATGGATATGTGATGAAATATTACGAAGAGCGCGGTGTGAAAAAACGCCACAGCGAGATGACAAGGCTTGCAAAAGGCTGTGAGGGTGTCAGGAGAAGTACGGGACAGCATCCGGGCGGAATTATCGTGCTCCCGATAGGGGAAGATATCAATTCCTTTACGCCGGTGCAGCGGCCGGCCAATGATATGTCGACAAAGACGATAACGACGCATTTTGATTATCATTCCATCGACCATAATCTGCTGAAGCTTGATATTCTCGGCCATGATGATCCGACGATGATTCGTATGCTGGAGGATCTGACGGGGGTGGATGCAAGGGCAATTCCGATGGATGAAGCAAAAGTGATGTCCCTGTTTGCAGATACGTCTGCGCTTGGAATTTCGCCGGAGGATATCGACGGCTGTCAGCTGGGTGCGCTTGGGATTCCGGAGTTTGGAACAGATTTTGTAATTCAGATGCTGCTGGATGCGAAGCCAAAGACATTTTCCGACCTGGTGCGCATATCCGGGCTGTCCCACGGGACTGACGTATGGCTCGGCAATGCGCAGACGCTGATAAAAGAGGGAAAAGCAACGATTTCTACGGCAATCTGCACACGTGATGACATTATGGTCTATCTCATCAACAAGGGGATGGAGGAGGAGCTTTCTTTTACGATTATGGAATCTGTGCGCAAAGGAAAAGGGCTGAAACCGGAATGGGAGCAGGCAATGCTGGAAAATGATGTGCCGGACTGGTATATCTGGTCGTGCAAAAAGATTAAATACATGTTTCCGAAGGCGCATGCCGCGGCTTATGTCATGATGGCGCTTCGCATTGCATATTTTAAAGTATATTATCCGCTTGCCTATTATGCGGCATTTTTCAGCATCCGTGCAACCTCGTTTAACTATGAAATTATGTGCCGCGGCAGGGAGGTGCTGGAGCATTATTTTGAGGAGTACAAAAACCGGGCGGATTCCCTGACGCAAAAAGAAAAAGAGACAATAAAGGATATGAGAATTGTGCAGGAAATGTATGCAAGGGGATACGAATTTCTGCCAATGGATCTGTTTCAGGCGCAGGCCCACCGGTTTGGAATTATAGACGGCAAACTGATGCCCAGTGTGGCGACCATAGAAGGACTTGGCGATAAGGCTGCAGATGCGGTTGTGGACGCTGCCAAGGACGGGCCGTTTCTGTCCAGGGATGATTTCAGAAACCGTACGAAAGTCAGTCAGTCGGTCATTGATTTAATGGTAAAGCTCGGCATTTTAAGCGGCCTGCCTGATTCCAACCAGCTCTCCATTTTTGATTTTGTTTCATAATGGATAGTTTAAAGAAAAAAGTAGAAGATAAAAAGGAAAAAGATTAAAATAAATTAAAATTTTTGAAGAAATCTCTTGATTTTTTTCGGAAAATTTAGTAAACTCATAATAGAGTCATTGTGAGTCGTGCATTTTTGTGCAGGCGGATGTGGCAGAAGAAAGTATACCATTATAATTATGAAATATCTGAGAAAGGATGTAATGTTATGAGGAGATTCAAGACAGCACCGCAGAATGCCAGGCGTGTGAAGGCAATTGTGGCTGCAGCAATGGCATTGACATTGGCGGTACCTACAACCGCATATCTTGCTTCCGGCAGTTCTAAGGCCAAGGCGGAGGGCGCTGGTCCAGAACCGGTTGCAAGTGTTAACTTTGATAAAGGTTTTATGGGTGAATTGAAGGCACACGGACTGAAGGTTGTAAAGTCCGAGGAGATGATTTGCTATAAGGAATATCTGGACGACAAGGACAATTATATTTATAAAGACGGCTCATTGGTGTATGATGTGACGGATACGCCGTTTATCGAGGCAAGCGAATATAAGTATAATGTAAAGGGCAACCAGCCTACAACAGTGTATGACGATGCAATGGGGACGGTGTTGTTTTTTGATGATACCGTGAATGAGCCGGATTTCTTCAAGAAAGTGGAAGATGAGATGAAGAAGATTCCGATCGGCACGCAGATTCAGTTCGCAACGGTTGCACATAGCCAGGTGCAGATGGATAATCCGTTTAAGGGAAAGGACCTGAGCAATGGTGCTTCGGTTTCTTACTGGGTGAAGGCGACTCCGAGCAAAGATGATGCATCCAAGGGCGCCAATAGTACACTGGTTGTATTTGGTGTGCGGGATGAAGATTTCAAGAAGGTGAAGACAGAGGGAGACGGTTCCGCAAAAGCAGCTGAGAAAGAGGCTGAGAGCAAACTTTCCATTCAGCTGACAACGAACAATGATTTCCACTATGTGAATGCGAATAATGATAAGAGTGTTGCATATGCAGGCGATGGCTCTGTTCTGGCAGCGCCGGATACATGGAAGTATGTAACGGTAACAATGACGGATAATAAGGTTGTTACCTATGTGGACGGTGCGGAGGTTTCCAGCAAGGACGAGGATTATGCAGGGCTGACTGCCGCTTTGACAGACAGCAATACAGGCGTATTTTTCGGCGGAAACTACAGCACTGCAGCTGAGAGCGTACAGCAGAACGTTGGTACGGTACGCGGTACATGCATGGATGATATTGAGTTTTATACAAGCGCTCTGACGGCGGATGAGGCAAAGGCGGTTTATGACAGGGCAGTTGCTTCCAGACAGGAGACTGGTACAGTAGGAGACCGTGTTAAGGCAGCAGAGATTGAGACATTTGATTTTGAGAATGGTATGACTGGTTCTGCAGGAACAACAATGAGTGACCTGGATACGAACAAGGAGATGTCTTCTATCGTGGAAGATAAGCAAAAGGGAAATGTGTTAAGGCTTGGCAACGGTACTGCAAGCAAGAGTGCTTCTGTTGCGCTGAGTAAGAATCCGTTTGCTGCTTTTGCAGATAAGGATATCAACGGTGCTTCCATTAATTACTGGGTAAGAGAGCCGGAGAATACGAACGGCGATATCGTAGCATCCATTTCTGTTTCCTTTGTGGATACGCCTAAGATTAAAGACCATGATAAGATCGCAGAGAATTATTATAAAAAAGAGTCACAGACTGTTCTTTATACACAGACTGATATGGAGGCAATGTTCTGTGAAGGCTTTACAAC
>CANOFI010000060.1 GCA_947565255.1 uncultured Lachnospiraceae bacterium | reverse complement strand
AGATGGTGGAGGAACGGTACGGAGCAAAGGTACATTCCATCATTACGGATAAGGCCCAGGATACGACGTTAGAGCATGCAGAACTCGTGAAAGCGATAAGAAAGACTTACAATGAGCTTAGTACGGAAGAAAAGCAGCAGGTGAAGCAGGAATATCTCGTAAGACTGATTAAAGCCGAGAACATGATCGCCAAGCTGGAAGCAGAAAATGCGAAAAATGAGGCTGCAGCAGGCGGTGATAAAGAAGAGGAAGGCGATGCAAAAGGAGAAGGCGGCAGTCAGACAGAGAATTCGCAGACGGCATAAAATGCCCGAAGGAGGAAGAGAACAATGCAGGTGAAAAATTCACAATTTTCTTCTATTGAGCAGATTACAGGACAATATTTAACCAATGCCGGTAAAAATGGTTCAAAGCTGCAGAAAACGCCTGGGAAAACCTTTCAGGAGGTTCTGACTGGTAAAGTAGAGCAGGCACAGCAGTTAAAGTTTTCCAAGCATGCCAGTGAGCGGCTGGACAGCAGGGATATTACACTTTCCCAAAACCAGATGCAGCGTCTGCTGGACGGAACAAAGCGTGCAGGGGAGAAAGGGATAAAAGAATCTCTTGTACTGGTAGATTCCCTGGCTTTTATCGTAAATACGAAGCAGAATACTGTGATTACGGCAATGGAACAGGCCGATGCTGGTGAAAATATTTACACAAATATCGATGGCGCAGTCATAATTTAGCCGGTCCTTTTCAGGGGGCTTGTGTTTCCGAACGACAGAAGAAACAAAATGAGAGCCATGATAACAAATTAAGGAGGAAATGCAACTATGATGAGATCAATGTACTCTGGTGTGTCCGGTCTGAGAACCCACCAGACGAAAATGGATGTAATCGGTAACAATATCGCCAATGTGAATACGGTTGGATATAAGTCACAGAATATTACGTTTCAGGAATTGTTATACCAGACTACTTCCCCGGCATCCGGTCCGGATGCGGCAACCGGAAGAGCGGGTATCAATGCAAGACAGATTGGTCTTGGAGTAACGACTGGTGCGATTAATACGCAGATTGAGACGGCGGGTGCAAGCCAGACAACCGGGAATCCGTTCGATATTCGTATTACCGGGGACAGCTTTTTTATCGTGAATGACGGGGTCAGCAATTACTTTACAAAAGCAGGTGCATTTTATGTGGATGCAGGCGGAAACCTTGCCATGACAACCAACGGATATAACGTGATGGGATGGGCACCGGATCCGAATGACCCGACGATTATCAAACAGGATACCGTACAGCCGCTTCGAATCTTAGCGCCGCAGAACCTGACGGTTCCGCCGACACCGACAACAAAGGCCACGGCCAGCGGAATTATTGACAAGAACAACGCCAGCCTGAATTCTACGAGCGGAGCGATTTACAACCTGAACTTTTATGATAATTTGGGTTACAGCTATACAGCGAAGTTTTCGATTCATGTAGTAGATAAGGATTTGGGACAGTATACAATCCGGCTGGATGATATTCTGGATTCCAATGGAGATTCGATTCGGCCGAATGACCAGACAGCAATTACGGAACTGGTGAATTTCGGTCAGAATGGGGAAGCGCCTTTGCTGTATAATCCGGACAATGGTGAATTTATCAGTGTCGGTGGTGCGGATACCATTATGCTGGCATTTAATGATCAGTATACAAATCCAAATAATGGAGCTACATTAGGTAATTTTGAAGACGTTGAGATTGATTTTACAACAACGAATAATTACGAAAACGGCGGAACAAGCACATTTGGTATTGATTCCGGTGATTTGCAGAATAAAGAGGCCGGAAAAATGATGGGTAATATGATCGGTGTCAGCATCTCTAACAACGGAGAAATCTATGGTACATATGACAATGGTGACAAGAAGCTGCTTGGTCAGATTGCGGTAGCAACCTTTAACAATGCCTCCGGTCTTCAGAAGGAAGGCGAAAACCTTTACTCAGAGACAATGAACTCAGGAAGGTTTGACGGAATCGGCGAAGTTGTGACAGCAGACGGCGGAAGCATGACAACGGGAGTGCTGGAGATGTCCAATGTAGATTTGTCTCTGGAATTTACGGAGATGATTACGACACAGAGAGGATTCCAGGCGAATTCAAGAATTATAACAACATCAGATTCCATCTTAGAAGAGTTAGTAAACTTAAAGAGATAATGTATAATCTGATGTGACGGAGTGTATGTGTGAAGGTTAAGGTTTGGTACATACTTCCGGGAATAGGAATCTGCTGCCTGAAAATGTTTTATTTTGACATTTTCAGGCGGCAGATAAGAAAGGAAATTGTATGATCGAGGTTACAAGACTGAACGGTGAAGAATTAATTTTGAACGCAGAAATGATTGAAACCGTTGAAGAAACGCCGGATACGGTGATTCGACTAACAAATGGAAAAAAAATAATTGTAAAAGAAAGTAGACAACAGGTGAAAAATTTAGTAATATCATATAAGAGAGAAATTTTTACGAATCTAATCGGAAGAGAGTAGGTGGAATAAAATGGATATAGCGTCGTTAATCGGTCTGGTTGTCGGATTTGTTTTAATGATTTTCGGTATTGTATATGATGATGGCGGTGTTAATTTTGGTGTAATTTTTAACTTCCTGAACGCGCCGTCCGCGCTGATTACGTTCGGCGGAGCCTTTTGTGCGGTGCTGTCATCGTATAGTCTGAAGGATTACATTAAGAACTTAACGGCAATTTCGAGGATATTTAAACCTCCGGTAGTGGATGAGGCCGGAACGATTAAGAATATTATAGATTTGTCGAATGTGGCACGTAAGGAAGGACTCCTTGCACTGGAAGATGCCGCGAATGATCTGGATGATGAATTCCTGAAAAAGGGAATTTTACTTATAGTCGATGGTACGGACCCGGAGCTGGTCCGCGGGATTCTGGAGACTGAACTGATGTGTATGGAAGAACGGCATAAGGATGTTATCGGTTTTTGGGAAAACATTGCTTCGATGGGTCCTGCCTGGGGTATGATTGGTACGCTGATTGGACTGGTTAACATGCTGCAGGATATGAGCGATGCTTCCTCAATCGGACCTGCCATGGCGGTGGCACTTCTGACGACCTTATACGGTTCCATACTTGCCAACTGGCTGTCGCTTCCGGCAGCGGCCAAGATGAAGGCAAATACTGCCGTGGAAGTAAAGATAAGGGAAGTTATGATAGAGGGGCTTTTGTCCATACAGGCAGGTGAAAATCCCCGTGTTATAGAAGAAAAGCTGAAGTCATTCCTTGCACCGAAGGACAGAGAAGCGTTATCGAAGAATGACGGAGGTGAGGAAGCAGATGGCTAGGAAGAAAAAAGAAGACGCACCTGCACCGGGGGCACCCGGGTGGATGGCCACATTCTCGGATTTGATGAATCTGCTCCTTTGTTTTTTCGTTATGCTGTTTGCCATGTCAACGGTAGATGCAGAGAAGTTTGAGCAGATAGCAGCTTCTTTTAACGATTCCTTCAGTGTTTTGCCGGCCGGAGGTTCTTCCATGGGTGACGGCGCTCTGGTATCCAACGGAATTGCCCAGTTAAACAGCTTGTCTATTTACAGCAACAATATGGGTGAGAGGACGAAGAAGTCGGAGGAACAGGATGCTTTGGAGGAAGTAGAACAGAAGAAGTTAGAGCAGTCTGAAAAAATGGCAGAAGAGATGACAGAAATGTTGGAGCAGAGTAATGTGATTGAAGCAGTGGAGATTGATTTTACATCACAGTATGTGGTTCTGACATTGAACGGGGCTCTGCTGTTCGATTCAGGAAAGGCAGATATCCGAAAAGAATCTATGGATGTTGTAAATGTGATTGGAGATATGTTACAGAGTTATACGGAAAATATTGTTGAAATCGAAGGACATACGGACAATGTGCCGATTAATACAAGCAAATTCAGGAATAATAACGAATTGTCTTCTGCGAGGGCAATTGCGGTAGCAGAATATTATATCCAGAATAAAGGTATGAATCCTGCTTTTATGAAATATTCCGGCCGTGGAGAGTATGTTCCGGTTGCGGATAATGCGACTGCCGAGGGCAGGGCGAAAAACCGCAGAGTTGAAATAAAGATTTATAATCAACTAAGTTCAAATTAAAGGAGGTAAACCAATGAAAAAGAGTTTACTAAATATTATTACAGTAGCCCTGCTTGTTGTGAATCTGGTATTATCTGTTGTTATGGCATTTTCCGTATTGCCGGCCTCCAGCAAGACAAATGAGATGATTACAAAGGTGTGTACAGCGCTGGATTTGGAGTTGGAAAGTACAAAAACAGGCGATGAAGCACAGGATTACAAGATTGACCAGCTGGAAACCTTTGACATTCAGGATGAGCTGACAATTCCGCTCAGTCAGGGGACAGAAGGAGGAGAGGACCATTATGCAATCGTTGCTGTTTCCATTGTAGTAGATAACAAACATGAGGATTACAGCAAATATGTAGAAGCCATCACGACCAAGGAGAGTCTGATTAAGGATGCTGTAAGAAATGCCATTGGAAGCTTTACGATTGATGAATTACAGAGCAATCCGGAGGGTGTACAGAAGGCCACACTTGATAAGCTGCAAAAGCTGTTTGATTCCGATTTTATAGTACAGGTAGCATTTAAAAAGCTGTTATTCCAGTAAGATGAAACATAATATTGCAATAAAATCACCCGGGAGGTGAAAAAAATGGGAGACGTATTATCCCAAAGTGAAATAGACCAATTGCTGAATGCGCTGAGCAGCGGTGAACTGGATGCAGATGAAATAAAAGAAAATAATGAGCCGCAGGCGAAGAATTATGATTTTACCCGTCCTGCAAAGTTTTCCAAAGAGCATTTGCGTACACTTGAAATCATATTTGAACATTATGCGCGTCTGCTGGCAACAGAGCTGTCTGTGCATATGAGAAAAACGGTTCAGATAGAAGTGATGAATTCAGAGGCGGTTACCTATTCTGAGTTTTCCAACGCGTTGTCTAATCCGGTCATTTTGGGAATTGTAGATGTAACGCCTTTGAGGGGAAACATCATTTTGGAAATCGCATCCAATATTGGATATGCTGTGGTTGACCGTATGCTTGGTGGTTTTGGTCTTCCTCTTGCGAGAGTGAGGGATTTCTCAGAAATAGAGATTAACATTATTGAGAGAATTGTTACGACTGCAGCTGAGCTTTTGGTAGAGCCATGGAGAACGGTAATAGAGATTTCTCCGGTCTTAGAAAAGATTGAGACGAACTGTCAGTTTGCGCAGATTATCTCTCCGACAGAAATGACTGCCATCATAACGATGAATGTCAAGCTGGGTGAGGTAGAAGGCCTGATGAATGTCTGTATTCCATTTACAGCCGTGGAAGAAGTTATGGATAAGCTGAATACAAAGTATTGGTATTCCAATCGGCAGGAGGATGATGAGAATTCTTATCATGAATCCATTGAAAGACTCATTTCAAAAAGCCATATTCCAATTAAGGCTGTGTTAGGCCGGAGCCATATATCTGTGTTAGATTTTGCACATTTACAGTTAGGGGATATCATTAAGCTTGATGCGAAGGTGAATGACGAACTAAGTGTTTATGTTGGAAATATAAAGAAATTTACTGCTCTTCCGGGAGCTTCAGGAGATAATTATGCAGTAAGAGTCACATCAATATTTAGAGAGGAGCAGTGAAAAGATGGACGGAATGTTATCTCAAGAGGAGATTAATGCGTTGCTGAACGGAGTGCCGGAGGATGCCGGAACCGATACAGATGTATCAGCAAATGCTGCGTCAGATGATGTAGATATGCTGACGGATGTAGAGAAGGATGCCGTAGGCGAGATTTCCAATATCAGCATGGGAACGGCAGCAACGACCTTATATTCGCTGGTAAATAGAAAGGTAACCATATCAACTCCGATTGTTTCAGTGGCAACATGGGAGAATGTGGTGGAAAGCTATGACAGACCGTGTGTATTTATTCAGATTTCATACACAGTGGGACTGGATGGCAAAAACATATTGATTTTGAAGGAAAGAGATGTTAAGGTTATCACAGACCTGATGATGGGCGGTGATGGAAGCAATACGGACGGCGTTCTGGATGAGATTCATTTAAGTGCTATTGGAGAAGCGATGAATCAGATGATGGGTTCCTCCGCAACCTCCCTTTCTTCCATGCTGAACAAGAAAATTGATATCAGTACGCCGCAGGCAAGTCTTGTAGATTTGAATGAGACGATTGATAAAGATGACATTGCTCCGTTTTTGAATGGTGATTTCATCAAAATTACATTTAAAATGGAGATTGGAGACCTGGTGGACAGCGAGATTATGCAGCTGTATCCTGTTTCTTTTGCAAGGGAGCTGTACGACAGCTTTGCAAAGAGCATGGCGGGAGATGCGGAAGAGGAGGCAGCACCGGTACAGGCACCGGAGCCGGCGCCGACAGCACCTGAACCGCAGATGACAGCATCGGTACCGGATCAACAGATGATGCCGGATCCAATGATGCAACAGCAGCCAATGATGCAACAGCCGATGCAGCAGCAGCCAATGATGCAACAGCCAATGATGCAACAGCCGTATATGGTACCG
The DNA here is from genome assembly GCA_947565255.1 of uncultured Lachnospiraceae bacterium. GTDB lineage: Bacteria > Bacillota > Clostridia > Lachnospirales > Lachnospiraceae > JAAVZI01. The sequence continues at coordinate 3,817 of CANOFI010000060.1, read as the reverse complement.
CCGATGCAGAATATCAATGTACAGCCGGCACAGTTCCAGACCTTTACCAGCGATATGCAGCTGGCAAAAGAAAAGGAAAACATCGATTTGATTATGGATGTACCGCTGGATGTAACAGTGGAGCTTGGCCGCACCCACAAGTCTATTCAGGATATTTTGGATTTCACGCCGGGAACCATTATTGAACTGAATAAGATTGCCGGGGAACCGATTGATGTGCTTGTCAATGGGAAGCTGGTTGCAAAGGGAGAAGTCGTAGTCATTGAAGAGAGCTTTGGTGTCAGGGTAACAGAAATTATTCACTAAATGAGAATCAGGTGGTTACTCCGCAGCGAATGATGCGGAGATGATATATATAATATAAAAATGGAAATAGGAGTGAGAACTATGGCAAAAAATATTTTAATTTGTGATGACGCAGCGTTTATGAGAATGATGATTAAGGATATTTTAACTAAGAACGGCTACAATGTAGTTGGAGAAGCCGAGAACGGTGCGAAGGCTGTTGAGAAGTACAATGAGACGAAGCCGGATTTGGTTCTGATGGATATTACCATGCCGGAAATGGACGGAATCGAGGCTTTGAAGAAGATTAAGGAGACAGACGCAGGAGCACTGGTAATTATGTGTTCTGCAATGGGACAGCAGGCGATGGTTATCGAGTCCATCCAGTCCGGCGCAAAGGACTTTATTGTAAAACCGTTCCAGGCGGACCGTGTATTGGAAGCAGTAAAAAAGGTAGTTGGATAGCCGGGTAAAGTGATGACAATGTTGATAGCGCTTACAAGCCGTTTAGATAATTTCTTACAATTTCTAGGTGCTTTGCTGATACTATGTTTTGTGTTGGCATTGGCTTACTTTGTCACGCGCTGGATAGGAAATTATCAGAAGGTTCAGATGAAAAACCGCAACATGCAGGTGATAGAAACAATGCGTGTTGCGAACAATAAGTATATTCAGATTGTGAAAGTCGGGGAAGAGTTTCTTGTTGTCAGTATTACAAAGGACAGAATAGAATTTCTGACCAGACTGGAAGAGAAGAGTATTGAGAACCTTCGTCTGCCTGAGGAGAGTCAGCCGGAAAGCTTTCAGGACATTTTAAAAAAGTTACGTGGAAAAAGTAGGTAGGATACAGCATGAAAACAACGATACAAGGGAAGGTTTTAAAATTAATAAAACTGCTATGTGTGTGTTGTCTGATAATCGGTGTCTTTCGGATGGGTAGCACAACGGTTTATGCAACGAGTGTGGATACACAGACAGGTGTATCGAACGGTTCCGGTCTGACCATTGATATTGATGGAGCAGGAACCAATCTGGCGGGCACCATGAAAATTCTGCTGGGACTTACCGTGATTTCTCTGGCACCTTCGATTCTTGTTATGGTTACTTCGTTTACGAGAATCATTATTGTGCTGCATTTTACGAGAACTGCTTTAGGAACACAGACGGCACCTCCCAATCAGGTGATTATCGGACTGGCACTGTTTTTGTCGCTTTTTATTATGGCACCTACTTTTACAGAGGTGTATAATAATGCCATTAAGCCCTATGATGCGGGTGAGATTACGCAGGAAGCTGCGCTGGAGGCGGGAACAAAGCCTTTGCGTACATTTATGTACAAGCAGACACAGGAAAAGGATATCAGGCTGTTTATGGATATTGCAGAGATGGAGCCGGTAGAGTCACAGGATGATATTCCACTGCATGTCTTAATTCCAAGTTTTATTTTAAGTGAATTGAGGACTGCGTTTATTATTGGATTTTTGATTTATATACCGTTTATTGTAATTGATATGGTTGTGGCGTCCACCCTGATGTCCATGGGTATGATGATGCTGCCGCCGACGGCGATTTCCATGCCGTTTAAAATTTTGCTTTTTATTTTGGCCGACGGCTGGAATTTATTGATTGGAAACCTGGTAAAAACATTTTATTGATAGGTGATTGGTATGACAGAACAGGATATTTTGGACATATTTAATGAAATGATATGGGTTATTATCAAGACGGCCGCACCGCTTTTGATTGTGTCTTTGCTGGTTGGACTGATTATCAGTATTTTTCAGACGGTGACATCTATACAGGAACAGACGCTGACCTTTGTGCCGAAATTGTTGTGTATTTTTCTGGCAATGATGTTGTTTGGCTCCTGGATGCTGAATAACATGACAGGCTTTCTGGATACGTTATGGTCAGATTTCAGCCGGTTTGTCAGGTAGCGCAATGCGCATGAAATTAGGTAGTGCATATGGTTAACATACAATTAACGCAATATGATATTGAGCATTTTTTGCTTATTTTGATGAGGATTGCATCATTTCTTGTAACAGCACCGATTTTTTCGATGGCATCTACAACCCCTCGTACAGTAAAGATAGGTTTTGCAGCCGCACTTTCGTTTCTTGTATTTTCAATGGTTCCGAGTGAAGAAATTATTTACGAAAATATGTGGCAGTACATGACAGTAATTATAGAAGAGGTGGCCGTAGGTGTTATTATTGGGTTTATGGCGAATATTTGCCTGAATATCCTGCATTTTGCAGGAAAGATTATTGATACTGAGATTGGCTTTGCGATGGTGACGCAGTTTGACCCGACAACAAGAGACCAGGTGACAATTACAGGAACTCTGTATTCGTATTTTGTGATGCTTTTGATGCTGGTTACCAATATGTACCAGTATGTTGTCAGGGCGGTTATAGACAGCTATGAGCTGATACCGGTAGGCGGTGTGCAGTTTCATGCAGGCCGCATGCTGAATCTGATTCTGCAGTATGTTACGGACTGCTTTGTGATAGGGTTTCGAATTGTATTGCCTTTTTTTACGGTTGCACTCTTGCTGAATGTGATATTGGGAATTTTGGCAAAGATTGCTCCGCAGATGAATATGTTTGTTATTGGTATGCAGCTGAAAGTTTTGGTTGGTCTGGTCGTTATGGTTATGACGGCAGCATTGCTTCCTTCTGTGGCCAATTTCATATTAAATGAGATAAAAACAATGATTGTGGCAGCGATACAGGCACTGTCCTAGCGTAGCGCAGGTGATAAAATTGTTACGGTATAATTTACAATATTTTGCAGATGGCGGCGCCGGAGAAAAGACAGAGGAGCCCACAGCCAAGAAATTAGGTGACGCCCGAAAAGAAGGACAAGTCGCCAAAAGCCGGGAATTAGGTTCAGCCGTTTTAATTCTGTCATTTTTTCTTACCCTGAAATTAACGCTTGGCTTTTTAGGAGATAATTTTATAGAAGTCTTTAAGATGACCTATGAGAAAATACCGGATTATGCCGGTGTGGCGGCGGGAGATACCAATTCTATTGCATATGCGGATGTGCTGGCGCAGTTTCTGGTGAAAATCATTTTAATTTTACTCCCTTTTTTGGCAGTGGGAGTGTTGTGCTCCATTATTGTGGATGTGGTGCAGGTCAAGTGGAAACCGACAGGAAAGCCGCTGAAGCCGAAATTAAGTAAGCTGAACCCGATTAAGGGTTTCAAAAAAATTTTTTCGAGTCGTTCCTTGTTTGAGCTTATAAAATCGATTGCGAAGGTAGGAATTGTAGCGTATCTTGTATACGTTACCCTGATTGATAAGGCAGGACTGATTCGTCTTTTTTATGAAATGCCGTTAAATTCAGCCTTAGCACAGATTAGTGATATTGTCTTGGATATGGCAGTCAAAATCTGTATTTTTTATCTGCTGCTTGCAATTGCCGATCTGATTTATGAAAAACGCAAGTTTAAAAAAGATATGAAGATGACAAAGCAGGAAGTAAAAGAAGAATACAGGCAGAGTGAAGGAGATCCTCAGATTAA
>CANOFI010000059.1 GCA_947565255.1 uncultured Lachnospiraceae bacterium | reverse complement strand
ATAATTCCTTAAAAAGAATTGGCTGTTTTCCTTTTTTAAACCCTTATTTTACCGACACTGCAGGCATTATGTAATAATTGGATATAAAAAAAATACCAGCATTCCCAGCACAATTCGGTAATATCCAAACACCCGAAAGCTGTGTCTTCGGATATATCCCATAAATATATGAATGACGCAGACCGATATGGCAAAAGCAACTGCCATTCCAACAATGAGAATTGCCGCCTCCTGTCTTGAAAATGTGAATCCAAATTTCAACAGCTTTAAAAAACTGGCACCAAACATCACCGGCACTGCAAGAAAAAACGTAAACTCCGCAGCGGCCTTTCTGGAAATTCCAATTAATAGTGCTCCTAAAATAGTGGCTCCGGATCTGGAGGTCCCTGGAAAAACCGCTGCAAGAACCTGGAACATCCCGATCACCCATGCCATTTTACAGGTGATGCCCTCTATGTCATCCGTCTTTATGTGTATTGTCTGATTCCGCTTTTCCAAAAGAAGAAAGGCAATTCCAAATACTATCAGAGCAGCCGCAACAACCTCATAACGATAAAACCATTTTTCAAGATGATCTCCTATTATTAGTTCTACAAGCACCGCAGGAACACATGCCACTGCAATTTTAAACCACATTTCCCATGTTTTTGGTTTGCTTCTCCATCCCTCCTCTGTCACCGCAACCGGAATCAGACGGTCCCAGTATGTAACGACAACCGCCATAATCGCTCCTAACTGGATGACAACAAGAAACATCTCCATAAATCCTTCTCCCACCGCACCTTTTGAAAATGATACCACTTCTTCCAGTAAAATCATATGACCGGTACTGCTGATTGGAAGCCACTCCGTAATCCCCTCCACGACTCCAAATAATACTGATTTTAAAATTTCCGGCATAAAAAAACTCCCCTGTACCATATTTTTTACAGTATATGCAAAAGATGGTACATTCAGTAGTCTCTTTGCTGCGCCGAACAAAACTGCCGGCAATCTGCCGGCAGTTGTCTCCTACTGATTATTATATTTTTTTGCATGCTGCTGAATCAGCGCTTCATCCTCAAAATAATTCATCTTCATTGCTTCCCTGACTTCATGAAGCGTCTGGGCCGCTGTTTCCTGCGCTTTTTTCGTACCCTGCTTCAGAATATCATACACAGCCGGGATATCTTTCTCAAACTGTTTTCTTTTCCCACGGATTGGAGCAAGCTCCGACTGCAGTACATTGTTCAGGAATTTTTTCACCTTCACGTCCCCAAGTCCGCCTTTTGCATAATGCTCCTTCATTTCAGCAAGGCAGCTGTAATCCGGGCAGAACTCCGCAAACTGCTCATCCCTGCAAAATGCATCCAGATACGTAAAGACCGGATTCCCCTCCACTTTTCCGGGGTCCTCGACGCGCAGATGGTTCGGATCCGTAAACATACCCATCACTTTTTTTTGCACCTCTTCCTCCGTGTCCGCCAAATAAATGCAGTTTCCGAGGGATTTGCTCATTTTCGCCTTTCCGTCCGTCCCCGGAAGCCGCAGGCACGCCTGATTTCCCGGAAGGAGAACCTGCGGCTCAATCAGCGTCTCTCCGTATATATCATTGAATTTCCGTACAATTTCTCTCGTCTGCTCCAGCATCGGCAGCTGATCTTCCCCGACCGGCACTGCCGTTGCTTTGAATGCGGTAATATCTGCAGCCTGGCTGATTGGATAGGTGAAAAATCCAACAGGAATGCTTGCCTGAAAATCACGCATCTGTATTTCCGCCTTTACTGTCGGGTTTCGCTGCAACCTGGACACGGTTACCAGATTCATGTAATAGAACGACAGTTCACACAATTCTGTTACCTGAGACTGTACAAACAAGGCTGTCTTTTCCGGATCCAGCCCGACGGACAAGTAATCCAGTGCCACCTCGATAATATTCTGACGTATCTTTTCGGGATTGTCCGCATTGTCTGTCAACGCCTGGGCATCCGCAATCATAATATAAATATCATCAAATTCGCCGGAATTCTGTAATTCCACCCTGCGCTTAAGTGAACCGACATAATGTCCCACATGCAGACGCCCCGTCGGCCGGTCTCCTGTTAAAATTACGTTCTTCACAATATCCTCCATTCTGCTTTTGCACAGCCTAAATAAGATTCAATGCCATTTTTAATATAATCTGTGCGTCTGCCAGTTCAAGCTTACCGCTTCCGTTCATATCGCAGGCTTTTATTATCTTCTCATCATCAATAGCAGTCAGATTCAGAGCTGCCTTTAAAACGAACTGGGCATCCTTTAAATCCACCTTATTGTTTCCATCCGCATCACCCTTCATGTGCTGCGGCCCCTCCGATGACTGGGCAGGCGCAGACGGAGCCGGCTGCTGGCTTACCGCCGGTGCTGGCTGCTGGCTTGCTGCCGGTGCAGACGGTACTGGCTGCTGGCTTGCTGCCGGCGCGGAGCTTTGAGGCTTATCCATCCCCTCCGCTATAATCAGACAGGTTCCTTTCCCAAACAATTTATCATCCAGATATCCGCTCAGTACCAGCCTGGTTTCCCCGCGTTTCTTGACATCAATTCTTCCATTTTCTATATCTAATGTTACAATCGAGGGGTCTTCTACCGCCAGCTCAAAACGTACAGCCGGGGGAACCACCCTGGTAACCTCCTGACCCGCTTCATTTTTCATAATAAACTCTTCTCCCGACTGTTCCACAGTAATTGTCTGCGTAGCACTGTAGATTTCTCCCATATCATACATTACAGAAACTGTGACGTCAACCTTACCCGTACTTTGTTTTGTCGGTGTAAGCACACCCTGCGCATTCACTCTTAAAGCCGGAATCAATTCTGTGGAAGCATCTCTGTACATATAAGATATCTTTTTCTCATAATTGGATATCAGTGCCTGCGCCGGAATACTTCCACCCGCAACATTTTTTCCAAACCTAATCGGGTTCCCGCCAAGTGTCCTCTGCAGTTCTAAATCCACAGTCTCCTGTGCCTCTGTCTCCATCTTCGGCTGCAAGGATACTGCTGTCGTAAAAACGATTGCTGCGGATAACAGGACTGCAAAACATTTTTTTAACTTCATACTACATACTCCTTTTCTTTTTTATTTAATCACAATACCTGGAATTGCTTTCATTGTTCATACAATTCAAACAATTCCAGGCCTTCTGATTATTTTTCCAACAGTATCTCAGCCAGATGCTCCATCTCTTTCCTGTCGTCCTCTTTCATCGCTGACTTTATCGTAACCATCTCTTCAACGACCTGCACATTTTTCATCGCTTCAAGAATGGTTTTCATTGTCCTGCCTGCTGACGGAGCCCAGCTCCCGTTCTCCACAAGGGCAACCGTCCTGTTGCAGTAATTCTTGCTTTTTAAATGATGGAGAAATGCTTCCATGCAGGGGAACACACCGCCGTCATACGAAGCGGCTGCCAGCACCATACGGTCATAGCGGAAAGCATCTTCTACCGCCTCTGCCATATCATCCCTTGTCAAATCTGTAAGCACCACCTTAGACGCACCTTTCTCCTTCAGAATTTCTGCAAATTTTACTGCTGCGGCTGCCGTATTGCCGTGAATGGATGCATAGGCAACCAGAATTCCTTTGTCCTCCGGCTCATAACTGCTCCATATCTGGTATTTGTCAATATAATAGGCAAGATTTTCCTTCAGAATCGGCCCATGCAGCGGACAGATCATCTGAATGTCCAGAGTCGCTGCCTTCTTTAGCAATGCCTGTACAGGCGCGCCATACTTCCCGCAAATATTGAAATAATATCTTCTCGCCTCACAGGTCCAGTCCTCCTCGGTATCCAGCGCACCAAACTTCCCAAATCCATCCGCGCTGAACAAAATTTTCTCCTGCTGTTCATATGACACCATAACCTCCGGCCAGTGCACCATCGGAGCCATAAAAAACTGTAATGTATGGCTTCCGAGCGGCAGCGTATCTCCTTCCTTTACAACCACCGTTTCATACTCTGCCTTCATATCAAAAAACTGCGGCAGCATGGAAAATGTTTTTGCATTGCCCACAATCTGTATTTGAGGATACACATCCAGCAGGGCGGCAAGACTGCCTGCATGGTCCGGCTCCATATGAGAAATAATAACATAATCCGGCTTTCTCCCCGCAAGCCTGTCCTCCAGATTGGAAAGCCATTCCTTCACTCCGCGCTTATCCACAGTGTCCATCACTGCAATCTTCTCATCTAAAATTACATACGAATTGTACGAAATTCCATTCGGAATCACATACTGCCCCTCAAACAGGTCCAGTGTTTTATCATCCACTCCAATATACTGAATTGTTTCTGAAATAACGGTATCTTTCATAATGGTCTCCTTCTTATATTCTTCAAGCTTTTTACTTACAATAATTCTATTCTACATCATTTTTGATTGGTGTGCAATCATTTTTGACGAATCTTTTTCTTTTTACAGCTGGTAATCACGGCGCATTTCTTTGTTTACATGCTCAATTTCCTCATACAGGCGCGCTGCAGAAATCCGCACAGCCCCATGCCCTGCAATAATCAGCTGCTCCAGTGCATCGGATGTTGCCACCGTTACCCGGTACCTTTTTCCTATTTCCAGGGTCACCTTTTCAATGTACATATCCGCAGTCTCAGCCTCTTTTGTATACACCACTTCAATGTTGTGGTACTTTTCGACTGTCCCATGATTTCCCTTTACCTTGTACGCATCAAACACACAGATTACATGCACACCGGTATATCCCTGGTAACTGCACAGGCTGTCCATCAGTTTATAACGCGCAGCATCCAAGTTCGCCTCAGCTAACTCTTTTAATTCCTTCCATGCAAAGATAATATTATAGCCATCCACTAAAAGATAGCATTTCCCCTGCTCCTTTTTCTTCCTTTGCCTGTGCTCCGCCTGCTCTCCCGCCGTATCCTTAAATGTCTTCTTTATCCGCTGTTCTCCGGCGTCCCTGCGTTTTACCGGTCCAAATGTCCTTGTAAAAATTTCCTCTAATTCTTTGTCCGCCTCCCAGGCAGAGACCTGTTTTTTCTTCTCCGCCCCTTCAGGCCTTTGCGTAACGCTCTGCATGTTTACCGTCTCCGGCTTCCACGCACGCTCTAAATGCATATGCGCATATACATCTTTACACTTCACCAGAACGCCTGCCCCATGGGAACAAAACACGGAATCCGCCGGATTTTCCACATCGCGTTCCCAGTCATAGCCCGTCTTTTCTAATACTTCCGGCTCATTATGACATGGCTCATACCCGCTGACGGAACAAAAAAGTCTCCCCTTCCCTTTTGTATAGGAAAGAACTTCTGTCAGGTATTTCTGCATACATGCCACCGGCGCAAATCCGTTCAGCACCGTTATCTCCCCCGTCGTCTGCGGCGGTTCAAACCGTCCATGCATACGCTGAATGTCTGTCATGGCACGTCCTGCATATTCCTGCAAAACTTCCAGCCGGAACGCATAAAAAGGCTCCAGTAAAATGCTTTTCGCATGTACAAGTCCATGCCGGACCGCCCGGTAAACGGCCTGTCTGAAATCTCCGCCCTCCGTATGCTTTATATGGGCTTTCCCTGCAATAAGCGTTATCTTTATATCTGTAACCGGCGAGCCGGTAAGCACTCCGATATGCTCTTTTTCCTGCAGATGCGTCAAAATCAGACGCTGCCAGTTTTTGTCCAGCAAATCCTCACTGCATTTTGCCGCAAATACAAGACCGCTGCCCGGCGGCAGAGGCTCCAAAAGCAGATGCACCTCCGCATAATGGCGCAGGGGTTCATAATGCCCCACCCCTTCCGCAGTGTCCGTAATCGTCTCCTTATATACAATATTGCCGGCTCCAAATGAAATATCCGTTCCAAAGCGCTCTTTTATCAGATGCGACAGAATTTCCAGCTGCACTTCCCCCATCACCTGAATCTGTATTTCCTGCAGAGTCTCATTCCAGAGCACATGAAGCTGGGGGTCTTCCTCCTCAAGCTGACGCATTTTCGGCAGTAATTTATGCACATCACTGGCGTCCTCAATCTGAACCCGGTAGTTTAAGACTGGTTCCAGAACCGGTTCGCTGCCAGCCTGTTCGATTCCCAGTCCCTGCCCTGCAAAGGTTTTGTTAAGCCCCGTAACTGCACAGACATTTCCCGCCTCTACCTGGTCAGCCGCCGTAAATTTTGTTCCGGACTCTATGCGTATCTGATTTATTTTTTCCAAAGAATCGTCCACACTGCTCCGCACTTTCAGAATGCCGCCCGTGACCTTCAGATATGTCAGCCTGTTCCCCTGCCCATCCCGTGCAATTTTATAAACCCTTGCACCAAATTCTTCAGGATAAACAGGTGTTCGGGTGTAGTTGTCAAGTCCTTCTAATAAAGCTTCTACTCCTTCAATTTTCAGCGCAGACCCAAAATAGCAGGGAAACACTTTGCGCATCGAAATCAGACCTGCAATCGTATCATCGTCCACACATCCGTTCTGCAAATACGCCTCCAGCGCCTCCTCATCACACATGGCAATCTGCTCCTGCCGCTTTTCCATGTCAAGTCCTTCGTCAAACTGCACGCATCCGCTGTCCAGACGCGTCTGCAGCTCTTCCATCAGCTCGCCGCATCCCCTCGTATGCAAATCCATTTTGTTTATAAACAAAAATACGGGCACCCCATAATGCCCTAATAACCTCCAGAGCGTCTCTGTATGGCTCTGCACCCCATCCGTGCCGCTGATTACCAGAACTGCATAATCCAGCACCTGCATTGTCCGCTCCATCTCTGCCGAAAAATCCACGTGCCCCGGCGTATCCAGAAGCGTCAGCTCCATTTTTTCCAGCGGCAGAACAGCCTGCTTGGAAAAAATCGTAATACCCCTTTCCTTTTCTAACTCATAGGTATCTAAAAACGCATCCTTATGGTCCACGCGGCCCGGCTTTCGGATTGCGCCGCCTAAATACAGCATACTCTCCGAAAGCGTTGTTTTTCCTGCATCTACATGGGCCAGCAGACCCGCAATCATATGTTTTTTTGGCCTGTTTTCAGATGTATTTTCCATCAGAAATGTTCCTTCTTCTACCTTTTTCCAAATACCAGCCAGACTCCGCACTGGAATAAACCATCCAGAAATTACGCGAATTCTTATTTTGCCAGCTCCAGCATTTTTTCCAACGGCGCTTTGGCCTGAAGCCGCAGCTGTTCCGGCATATCTACGGTTCCCTCCAGTGTCTCTAACACCTTTAACAGATTTTCCAGCGTGTTTTTTTTCATACCCGGACAAATCTGATCCGGCATCACCTGGTAAAATTTCTTTTCCGGATTTTTCATCTCTAACTCATAAAATACACCGGTCTCCGTACAAATGATAAATTCCTTCTTTTCACTTTTTGTAGCGTAGTCAATAATTTCTGACGTACTGCCAATATAGTCAGAAATACCTAACACATCCATGACACATTCCGGGTGCGTCAGCACTTCTGCCTCCGGGTGGGCGATTCTTGCCTTTAACACATCCTCTTTTGCAATCTCTTTATGTATCGGACAGTAACCATCATTAAATATAAATTCTTTTTCCGGAACCTGGGCAGCAATGTAACGGCCCAGGTTATTGTCGGGAATAAAGAAAATCTTTTTATTCGGCAGCGCACGGACAATCTTAAGGGCATTGGAGGACGTCACACACACATCTGCATGCGCTTTGATTTCGGCTGTAGAGTTGACATAGCACACAACCGCCACATCTTCATGACATTTGCGAACCTTTTCGATTGCCTCCGCCGAAACCATATGGGCCATAGGACAATCTGCTTTTGTATCCGGCATTACCACTTTTTTATCGGGATTTAAAATTTTTGCACTCTCGCCCATAAAGGACACCCCGCAAAAAACAATCGTCTGCTGCCCCACACTTTTTGCAAGTTTACTAAGTGCGTAGGAATCTCCCACATAATCTGCGACCGACTGAATCTCGCCATCCACATAGTAATGTGCCAGAATCACGGCATCCTTTTCCTTTTTCAGTTGATTAATCCGGTCTTTTATCTCCTTGTTTGTCATCTTCGTCTGTTCTCCTTTTCATTTTCTGTCAGATGATTCCAAAACCCTGTCATTGCCTGAATTTATATAATAATTCAAACCATATTGTAATTTCATCTTTGTAAATTCGAGTAAAATTGCTGCAACCGTCCCACAATCTACGGCCTGCTATTCGACACGCCTTTCAATCATTCCGCCTCCAAGCACGATATCTCCATCATAAAATACGACTGCCTGTCCGGGCGTAACCGCCCTCTGCGGTTCTGCAAAGGTTACTTTTACACGGTCTTTTCCTTCTTTTTCAACCCTGCACGACGCTCCTTTATGTGCATACCGTATTTTTCCAATCGCCTGAAAACGGTCCGGCAGCTCCTCTGCCGCGGCATAATTAAGATGAACCGCATACAGGGTTCTGCAAAAGCAGTCTTCCTCCCCGCCAATGACCACCTCGTTGGTCTCCGGACGGATTTCTGTCACAAAAACAGGCCTGCCCATGGAAAGCTGCAGGCCCTTCCGCTGGCCCACCGTATAGTGTATAATGCCTTTGTGACGCCCGAGAACCGTTCCGTTTTTATCTACATAATCCCCTTCACCAATCAGGTTGTTCTTACATGCACGTTCTATGTGCCCTGCATAATCATGGTCCGGTATAAAACAAATTTCCATACTGTCCGGTTTATCTGCAACATTTAACCCGATTTCCTCCGCAATCCGGCGAATCTGCTCCTTCGTATGGGAACCAACCGGCATCAGCGTCCGCGAAAGCTGATTCTGTTTTAACTGATATAAAGCATAGGTCTGGTCCTTTTGTGCCGTAACCGAATTTTGTATGACAAAGCGGCCGTTTTCCAGTCTGGTGACACGCGCATAATGCCCGGTTGCAATGTAGTTTGCGCCAATCTCGTCCGCACACTTTAACAGCGCTTCCCATTTGACATACCGGTTACATGCAATGCAGGGATTCGGCGTTCTTCCTTCCAGATATTCCTGCACAAAATAATCCATCACATACTTTTTAAACTGAGCTTTATAATCTACCACATAATGCGGAATATTCAGTATTTTTGCAGCATTTTTTGCATCTTCCGCTTCCAGATTCTCCTGGATATTTCCTTCCTTTTTTGACACACCCATATCTTCCTGCCAGGTCTGCATGGTAGCGCCGGCCACATCATACCCCTGTTCTTTTAGCAGATATGCCGCCACGGAAGAATCCACACCGCCTGACATTCCAACTACCACTTTTTCTTTCATCTCTGCCTCCTGCCACCGATTTTTGCGGCGCCGTATTTTGCAGCCTTCTTATTACCTTCATTCTATAGTACACCTTGTCCGGGGAATCTGTCAATGCATTTTGTCACTGCCGCACGCAAAACCATTTTATAAGAAATGCGCCCTCTGTTCCTCTTCGGAAAGCGGACTTAAATAGGCCGGCGCCACATCAAATACCGTCTTGCAGCCATTCTGTCCTTCTTTGTGCAGACGATTGACTGCCCTCGCATAAGCCAGAAGAACCGACCCCGTAAACTCCGGATTGGAATCAAGCTTCAGGCTGTATTCGATCATATGCTTATGCTCGAGATTCCATCCGGTCACACCGCTTCGAAATACATATCCGCCGTGCGGTATTTCACTGTGCTCCGCCTTCAGCTCCTCCTCTGAAATAAAATGCACAACTGTATCATAATCTGCAAAGTAATTCGGCATGGTCTGAATCGTATGTTCGATTTCTGCCAAATCAGCTCCTTCTTCAGCCACTACAAAACATTCCCGAAGATGCTTTTCCCGGGTTGTAAGATTTGGATTCTCTCCGGCCCTTACTGCCTCTAACGCCGCCTCAACCGGAATGGTATACTGCTTTGCGTCCTTTACGCCTTTTACTCTTCGAATCGCATCGGAGTGCCCCTGACTGACTCCCCTTCCCCAGAATGTATAATCCTCTCCGCACGGCAGAATCGCATTGGCATACAGACGGTTCAGGGAAAACATTCCCGGATCCCATCCGCACGAAATCAGTGCTGTGTGTCCACCCTCTTTTGCCGCACGGTTTACCTGTTCAAAATGCATCGGGATATTTGCATGGGTATCAAAGCTGTCGACAACATTAAAGTGTTTTGCATATTCCGGTGTCTGTTCCGGAAGGTCTGTCGCGCTTCCGCCGCACAAAATCAGCACATCTATGCACTCTTTTTTTGACAGCAAATCATCCGCTGAAAAGACGGGCACCCCTTCTGTCATAACCGTTACTGTCTCCGGGCTGCGTCTCGTAAAAACTGCATAAAGCTCCGCATCTTTACTGTTTTTAACGGCACACTCGATACCCTTTCCCAAATTTCCATATCCAAGAATTCCAATTTTCATAATGTACTCATCCTTTCTTTATTAAACATTTGCGAAACCTTTATTTCATAGCTAATTAAGAGCTTTTGGACACCCTTTCGTTCAT
>CANOFI010000058.1 GCA_947565255.1 uncultured Lachnospiraceae bacterium | reverse complement strand
AAGGTTGAGATATACCTCTTGTCAAGCCAACGGCATTAACTATGTATATATTCAATTAATAAAAAAATAGCAACCCTTTTAAAAATTTTTTGAACTTTATCCTTATTTGAATTTATTCATATGTCTGTCAGAATTCTTCTTTTTCCATATTGACAAAAAATGCATATAACATTACAATTAGAATGTTACATATATTTTTAATGTAACAATTATAAGAATTGGAGGATTTGTACATATGAGAAAAAAAGAAGACTTGCCAGAATGTGACGTAGCTACCACTGTCAGCATAATTGGAACGAAATGGAAGCTTCTCATTATACGCAACCTGATATCCCGGCCGTGGCGGTTTAATGAGCTGCAGCGGAATTTGGAGGGGATCAGCCAGAAAGTCCTGACCGACAGCCTGCGCTCGATGGAAGCAGACGGAATTATCACAAGGACGGTCTATGCGGAAGTTCCGCCCAGAGTTGAATACGCCTTAAGCGAGCTGGGGCAGTCCCTGTGCCCTGTCATTGATGAAATGAAAAAATGGGGGAGCATGTACAAAGAGCTTGCGCAGTAGCGCAAACCGCCCGCTGCAATATAACCTACAATATCACCTGCAAAACAAAGAGATTACCGTCAACCGAAAACTGACAGCTCCCATTCAGCCTTTCCGAAACATAACAGATACTTTGCGTGCCGAACCCATGCCCGCTCTCTTTTGCCTGCGGCAGGCCGTTTCTAAAACTCGGACAAACAGCAAAAGGGTTCTTAATTAAGAGCAGAAGCTTATCCTCCTTCATATGTAAATCAAGTTGAATAAACCGTTGGCCCGGTTCAAGCTGCAAGACAGCCTGAATCGCATTTTCCAGACCATTCGACAAAATAACCGTTATATCGACATCCGAAAACGGCAGTTTCTCCGGAATCTGCACGGAATACTGCAAATCAATTTCACTGGTCCGAATCTTCCTTTCATGCGAGGACAAAATCATATTCACAATTTCATTCCTGCAGTATTTCTGCGTGGCCGTTTTATCCACATCCTGTATAATCTCACAGATGTACTCCTGCGCCTTTTTTGTTTCCCCATTTTGGATAAACGTCACAACGCTGGAAAGAAAATGCCGCATATCGTGGCGGAGAATGCGGATAGTCTGCTCCGATCTGCGGATGGCTTCAAGTTCCTTTTTCGACTGCATCTGTTTCATTTCCATGATCTGATTGCGCCGTTCCGCTTCAGATTTCTCCTCATACTGCCTGAAATACAAAAGCAGGAACAAAAGATAGGCGATACAAAGCACAAAGCCCATAAATTCCGCAACAACGTCCCGTCCGGAATACAAAAGCGCCGTATATACGTTGGTTGCGTAATCAAAAAGATAATAGACAAACGGCATAAATCCGAATATCAAAATCGATTTCACAGACTTCTGCAGAAGCAGCGCTACCACACCGGAAATATAACGCAGCAAAAAAATAAAAACTGCAATTGTCACAACAATGCGGACACTGTAATACGTCCACTGCCGGTGCGTCAGGTTGACAATCGCAACCCCCACCCACTTGCTGATCTGACAGCACAGATAGGCCATAGACACAGCAAGCGCACAAAGTATGGTTTTATATTTATAAAAATAAGACAAAAACAAAACCAGCGGCAGATGAATAACCAGCGGATAAATCTGCTCCGTCACAATTTCCCCAAAACAAGCATAAGAAAAAATATAGACCACGCCGACCGCACTGGAAAATCCAAACAAAATACCGACATTTCTGCGGTTCATCCGAACACCAAGAAAAGCGGCAGATATGTAAACGCCGAACAGCAGCGTTGTGGCATGATGCAAAAGACTTGTTATTACGACAGACATAATGCTCCTCCTGCTTTCTCACTCCTGAAACATCCGTGCAAAATATGCCTCCTTAAATGCTTTGGCACAGCTTCTCGCGATTGGAATATTCCGCCCGGATTTTGTAATAATGTTACTGCTGCTGAAATGGTCCACGTTCAACAGATACACCAGATAGCTGCGATGGCATTTAAAAAAACTATTGTTTCCGGCAAACTGGTCTTCAAAAAAACGAAGCGATTCGGCCACTTCTATTTCCCTGCCTGTCCTGAGAGAAAAAACCACTTTTTTGTTCTGTGCCTCAATACACTCAATATCGTGCACATACAGCTTCTGATAGCCAGATGAAGTTTTCAGCACAAGATTTTCCGGCTCCAGTTCAAACGTATTGGTACATTCATCCAGAAGCTCCTTTACCTTCTCATATGCAACCGGCTTCAGCAAATACCCCTGCGCCCTGACATCATAAGATTCCAGCGCAAATTCGGGCGAGGAAGTCAAAAAAATAATTTTAACGGCCCTGTCCGTCTGACGCAGCTCCCTTGCCGTATCCATGCCGTTTAACATCGGCATCAGAATATCAAGAAAAATAATATCCATCCGTGCAGAAGAATTGCCGGCTATCAGGGCATCGCCGTTATCATATGTAACCGTCTGAACAGGTACTTTGCTTTGCTCCGACCATCTTTTTATCAGTTGTTCGGCATTCTGAAGAAATTCCGGACAGTCATCGCATATGGCTATTCTAAGCATAACATTACTCCTTATTACACCTTAATATAACTTCTAAAAACACATTATATACAGCCCAAAATTATCATAACCTAAAATATGTTTTTTGTCCATGTTTCTTTTCTATTTTGTGCAGGCAAATATATCCGCCGCATGATCTTGCTTTTTGTATGACTGCGTCGCGAAGGTCTTTCAGCGTCATGGAAGGGTCTTCCATTAACAGACGGACTGCGGCCGCCGATACAAAACCGGCTGCATAGGAGGTTCCTCTGGCGCCATACGTTTTTCCGTTCCTGGAGGCAAGCCAGATATCCTCCCCCGTTGCTAAGACATCAGCTCCACTCTGCGTAAATTCGGACTGCCTGCCGTTCTTGTCGCACGAGCCTGCTGCCAGAACTGTAGAATAGGCCGCGGGATAATAAGGGCTGCCGTCCGAACCGCCGTTTCCCACAGCCGCCACTACCAAAACGCCCTTTTCTTCCGCATAGTTTACAGCCTCTTCAAGCGCCGCGCTCTCCTTATAAATTCCAAGACTGATGTTAATGATATCGGCATTGTAGGTATCCACGCTGTCCCGGATTGCTTTTGCCAGAATTTCAGAGGAAACGCTCGTTTCCTTCCCATCCTGTCTGGTAACAACTACAAGCGGCACGAGGTAAGCCTCCGGCGCCGCGCCCTGCACTCTGGCACTGTCGCTGCCGAGAATTGCGCTTGCCACTGCCGTCCCGTGATTAATCAAATCCTCCGTATCTGCACTATCCGTCACATAATTATATCCCGGCAACAGATGCGCACAGTTAATTGCATCAGCCGACACGCCGGTATCCAGCAGGGCAATGACAATCCTGTCCGGATCGTGCCTGCGCACCGTGCCCGCAGAAGAACAGCCGCCACAGACTATGCCTATTAATAACACCATTGATACTAACGAAATAAAGCTCCTTCCCATAATCCTTTCACAACCCATACATGCACAAATGCACAGTACGGCCGGAAGCCTTCGGCTCCCAACCGTACTGTCACTTTTTCACACTACAGAAATACACCCAATCCTGACAAAACCCACGGATTCCCTATCTTGCGGGAGAACCCTTCGGAATCGGATAACCGCCCGGTCCGTCTGCAATCCAGTCCGCATAGGTAAAGGCTTTTTCTGTATCCTGTTTGTTACACCGTTTTACCCATCTGTTTAATGCACCCATCAGGTTGTCATTTTTTGCACCGCTCTCACATTCCCTGCTCAAACGCGAAGTCGGGGAAGTAAAATAAGCGTTCTCAAAGCCTTTCGCACCGTCGGCAAGCGAGCTTTTTTCCGTACCTACCGCATTTCGGCCGCTGCCGTTGCATAGCGCAGAGCCCTGTAAATAATAGCACTGCCCGGATCTGCCGTCATTTTCATGAATTCTGCCGACAACCGCACCGACATACTTTCCAGAAGCCCTTACCGGACCTACAGTAAAGTTATTGTACATCATTCCTTTCGCCCGGTAAATCTGGCCGACAATACCGCCAACTGCACTGACGCCATCCACCCTGCCGTAATTTGCACTGTTGCAGAGTGCGCCGCTGTGAAGATATCCTACAACACCGCCGGTGTGATTTCCCCAGCCTGCAACCGAACCGTAATTCACACAATTGACTGTACTTGTCGAGGCCGACGCGCAAAAGCCAAGGACGCCGCCGACACTGGAGTCGTCGCCCGTTGCAAGCACCCGCGCATAGTTTACGCAATTATCAATCACAGCCTGATCCTGCGCATATCCGACAATTCCTCCTACATACGTATTCCCTCTGATGTAAGAATGGTCAACAAGGACATTTTGTACCCAGGCCCCGTTTCCGATCACCCCGAACAACCCTATGCTGTTGCCGCCGTAAAGGTATATGCCGGTAATCTTATGGTTCTGTCCGTCAAATTTTCCTTGGAACTTCGTATTATCTCCAATCGGATACCAGCTATGTCCTCTTAAGTCCACGTCCTTTGTCAGTTGAACCGTCTTACCCGCAAAATTTTTGCCGCTGCTCACCAGTGCCGACAGTCCCGCAAGCTGCTGCGCACTGCCTATGCGGAACGTATCCGCCGACGGATTGCTGTCATACCAGCTCGTGTCATAATTTCCTTTGGCCGTCCAGGAATCTTTCGGCGCCTCCAGTGTGGAAACCTCTACGCCCTGTGTTGATTCCGCATCCAGATAATTCGGGTCATTGGCCACCTTCACAGTAATTTTATATGTGGTATCCGGCACAAGCTCGTGTATATAGCTGTCGCGGTCCGCACTTGTGTTCACAATTTTTCCAGAAGTATCCCTTGCCTGGTAAGTAAATGACGCCTCGCTGCTTAAATCGTCAATTCCTCCATCTCCAATCATCTTCAGACTCATAAATGTATAGCCTTTATCGACTGCTTCTACCTGCACAGCGCCCATCGTCCTGACTGCTTTATCAATGGTAATAACCGCCGTATACGTATATTCAAACTTGTCATACATATTGTCCGCCGGACGCGAAATGGTCACATTGTACGTGCCCGCGTTAACGGGAAGCCCCGCTTCATATTCGGAATTGCCCTGACGCATATACTTAAATGTAAAGCTGTCTTTTTTAAAGCTTTCTTCCCCGGCATCAAAGGTGTAAAGCACCTCGTGGGTCGTCCCTTTCTGATAGGTTCCGCCCTCGGCCTCGCCAAAATCAAACACGCCTGAAGAAATGGCCTTTAACTGCCTCCAGTGCGCATATAACGTCTGGTTTGAAGCTTCGGCAACCCTTGTGTCCGCCGTAATCTGCGTTCCGCCCTCGGCCGCCGTATACCAGCCGATAAAAGCATAGCCGTTTTTGGTCGGCGCGGGCAGTGTGCCATAAGATCCGTCATACGTTACCGTCTTTGTCTTCTCCTGCTCTGCCAGCTCATTACCGCCGTTTTCATGGAACGTAAGCGTATATTGGTTGGCCGTCCATTTTGCATAGAGGTCGGCGCCGCCCTCGGCCATCTTCCGCTCCTCATAGGGGTTCTGGAATGTGCCGTCGTCCGTATACCAGCCGCCGAACGAATACCCTGTTTTGTCCGGCTTTGGAAGGGCACCTAAATATCCGCCCACGGCCTTTGTAATATCAGGCACATCGCTGCCGCCGTTTTCATGGAATGCAACGGTCGCCTTCGGTCCGGTCAGTTCCCTGCAAATTACCTGATATACCGTGGAAGCCTTGATTCTGCCGAACAGAGGCGTAATATCCACAATATCCAGTTTCGGGTCACTGTACGCTACGATTTCACCAATCTCATCCAAAGACGGCGTGCTTCCCCTGCGGAGCTTCTGCTCCACAGAAGCATGGGTAATTCCCGTAAATTCAAACGTTGCCGTAACACTGTCATCCACATACTCTGCCGTTGCCTGTATGCCGCTGTCAAGCGCCTGTGCCATCTTACCGCCAATCCGCTGTTTCAAATCAATCACCTGCGTCTGGCCGCCCGTTTCAATGGTCGCATCCGTCGTTACCCCGGCAAATTTCGTATAGGTCTTGCCGGCAATCTCGGTTCCGCTCTCCTCCAGTTCGGAGAAATCAAAATTCTCGCCGTATTTCGCCGTAAATGTCTTGCTTGCCGTCGTACCGTCGGCATTCTGAATGCCGTCTACCGTAACGGAATACGTCTTGTAGTCTACATTGTAATTGTAAACCATATCCTGGATAAGCGTCAGACCCATGGTCGGCTGTGTGCCGTAACCCTGCCCTCCGCTGTATTTTGCATCATTCCAGCCAATCATTTCCTTTATTTCTTCATCCGTCGGCAGGTCATATTCCTGATTCTTAAGAAGACGTTTCCTCCAGACTGTCTTATAACCGTCCGTATCATTTCCCACCCGCACGGAAGCCGTATAAAATTCACTCAGCTCCTCGGTCGAGAGGTTAGTCCACACAAGCGGAACCGTAACCGTCATGTCGTACTGTGAAAATGCCATTTTACTGTAAAGATAGGTAATGGTCAGGTCACATTCCATATACCGCGTATTCTCCGGCACATTCACGCTGATGACGCCAGTCTGCGCATCGACAGTAAAGTTCGGGTTTGACACCGTGTAATGATAGCGCGAATAGTCCACTGCCTCGCTGCCCTGAAAACCGGTATCCAAATCCACATAGGAGAGGGCAAGGACACTGTCGGGCACAACCATCGTTATGCCGTTTGAGCTGTTGCCGTCCTCATCGCGGACAATGACCGATTCCTCCTCCTGCGGCTCATAGGCATTCCCGTAATAGTAGCGGGCTTCCCCGGCCGTGAGCAGCGGAACCTCCTCGTCGAGGAAATCATAACTGTATTCAAACAAATCACCGAGTGCGCTGGCCTCGAAGCCAAGCATAAAATACAGCCCGAATTCCAGATAGAGGGCCCCCGCCATCCGTTCTTTAGAAGTCCAATTCTGCGTGTTGGCAGGGCGGTATTTCGTATATTCATAGACAAAGAACCCATACAGCTTAATGTAAGGCCCAAGCTCTGCCGTAATCCCGACCGAAGCAAGTTTACCGCTTCCGATGCCGACATACAGCTTCGCCCTCACGCCGCATTTTAAACCAAGCTTGCCCATGACATAGAACTGGAATGCAAATTTTTCATCGATTAAATCCATCGTCGAGCTTCCGGCAGTCGGCTTAAATAATCCGATCTTAAACCAGAAGTTATAGCGTTTGCCCACTTCGTATTCCAGATTGGAGCCGATGGCAATGCTCATATCCGCACGGATAATAAAATTGGCCTCCACGCCGATGGCAATACCCATATAGCAAATTTCTGCAGACGTAATTTCTTCATTGACAAGCTGAATCCAGTCGGTTTCCTTCTCCAGCGTTTCTGTGTATTTATCCATCAGCGCCTGCATAGATTCGAGATATTCGGTGGAAATCTCGGTATCGGTGGTCAAATCCATCATTTCCAGCAAATCCGAAGCGACATTTGTCTTCCCAAGCGCTTCGCCCATCTGTCTCCAGTCTTCCTCCGTCGTCAGGCCGGTCTGCTCCACCACGCCCCAGAGGGCATCCAAATCCTCTTTGTATCCCTGAATCTGTTCCGCTGTATCTGTGGCCTTATCAATCTTAGCCTCAATCTCTTTGATTTTGCCCATCACATCCCCGACGGTTTTAAGGCCGTCTTTCATGCCGTCCGGAATGCCCGGCAGGCCTAAGACCTCGGTTGGATCGTCACAGATGTTCTTTATCTTTTCCCAGGTGCCCTTTTCCTCTTCTGCAACTGTATAAATCTCTGCCGCAAAGGAAAATGCGGTATAATTCTTAATATCGATGGCCGCGCTGACTTCTACCCCGATCGGCACCGGAATGCCCAGTATTTTCTTCTTTACAAGGCTGCCGCGCACGGAAGGGTTCAGCGCCACTTCCTCCACAAATGTAGCTGAGAGGTCAATTGCAACTTTACCTTCTGCCGCCTCGACTTCAAACCCGGCTTCCACCTTAATTGCAAGCTGCACGCCGTCGCCGAAGTGAAGCTGGTCGCCGCTGGTAATCAGTTCCACGGACAGTTTGATATCGTCGGTGAGCTCGAAACTTCCGCCGAGGTTTAAGAGCTGGATTTCCTCATCAGACAAAGGATTGCCGTTTTCGTCCGAGAGCAGAAACTCTTTGACGGTCATATTTTCCCGGAAACCGTCCGTCTTCGTCACCATATCGCTGAGCAGATAGGCGGCCTCTTCTCCAAAGTTACTCTGCTGTACCTGCGCAAGCAGAGCCTTTTCTAACTGCTCTTTTTCTTCCTCCGTAATCAGGTCTTCTCCCGACACATGAATTTTGGAATAGAGGTCCATGCTGTCAAGAATTGCCTGCTGCTGCGTCTTTTTATACGTAATCTCGCCCGTTTCCCGATTGTATCCGGTCACCTCGGCAAAATACAGATTGTCTTCCGACTGGGCGATCTCCTCTTTGGATGTATAGAGGGTCACAAAATCGCCGACTTCTATTTTTTCAAGGACATTTTCATACGTTCCATCCGTCTCGCCCATCATGGTGGCGTACATTTCCTGGTCGAGTCCGCTGATATTCACCGTTCCCGTATCATTTGCCGACAGTGTCTCCACCCGAATCGGGAAGTTATCCGGAATGTTAAAGAGCTTTGTCTGATCCTCCGAATCCAACGGCGCAAACGATACCTGGCTGCCGTCTACTGCTGTAACCTTCACGTATACAGCGGGGTCCAGAAGCTCACTGCCGTTATCGGCATCCCTCTCCATGGGATTTTTCCCCACATAGATACAGAGGATGTCATCCGCTTCTAAGTCTTTTGATGCCTCATATTCAAACGAACCGCCATTTTCTGTGACAGTATCGGACTCAAGTTCTTCATATACCGTTCCATCCACGGTATAATCTATGGAATCCGTATCCTGTATGTAAACGATATCGTCGCTCATCTGCAGGTTTTCTACCTCTTCCATGGCGATGGAAAAAGCAGCCGTGCGGATGGTTTCTTCCTTATCTTTAAATACCCATCCGTCCGCAAGGTCCAGTTCATAAGAGCATCCCTTCAAAAAACCGCCGACCGCGCTTACCGTATAGATGCCGTCGCCATCCGCATCGACAATCTCCAACTCCACGGGATCCGAGCCGTCTTTCACCGTCAGGGCTGCCGCATCCATCGCCTGGACGCTGCCCGATACCCGCTGTATCTCAAAGGATAAATCAGGCGACTGGTCCATCTGGGCAAATGAGGTCAGGTTCAATTCCTCCGTACTGCCCATTTTCTGGTATTTTGCATAGACATTTAAATTCTGCGTAACGGGATTGTCTGCATAAAACGGCTGCGTGCAATCTTTGTCCGTATAATATCCGAGCAGAACCGCATTTGCTTTAGAGGATTTTTCCACAGACGGAACCTCACCAAGCGGACGGCCTTTTTCTGCCGGAAAACTGTCAATCAAATCTTCGCCGTCGTAGAAGCTGACAGTTAAAAGTTCCGGTCCTAAATGGATATCCCACTCTGCCAGATGTTTTTTCAGCATCAGCAAATCTTTTAAGTCTACCGCCGAATCGACATTGACATCTGCATTGACAAAATGAAAACCGGATGGTTCTTTTTCTGCTATATAACATTTAACTGCAAGTACGTCTTTTAAATCAACCACATTGTCTCCGTTGGCGTCTCCGTATATATTGCCGCTTGTCTTTGCCGAAGAATTCAGCGGTATTGCCGTTAATGCCAGTGCGGCTGCAAGCCCGGCGCTAATAAATTTTCTCAGCTTTTTTTTCATTTTCATACCTCCTCTCTATCTGTCGGCTTTTGTATTCTTTCTTCTCCTGTCCGTGCAGACAATCGAAAATGCACTGCCGCCGGCCAGTGTACAGATAATCCATACCGCCGGAGTGCTGCTGTCACCGGTTCTTGGAGACTGCTTTTTCTTCTTATCATCCGTTTTCTTTCGCTGTGCGGCTTCATTCTCTGTCTGTCCGCCTGATGATTGCATTGTCTGCTGTGAATAACCGGCCGAAGGAAGTCCCTGCGTATTATCGGCCGGAGGAAGCACCGGAGTGTTATTGGCCGGAGGAACCGGGGTATTGTCTGCCGGAGGCGCCGGGGTGTTATCCGGTTCAATCGCTTTTACTGTAACACTGCCGTTTTCTACAGCCATGGCAATCTCGTCTCCATCCACGTTGATTGCCTGTATCACTTCCAATGTAATTGGATACGCTTGCATCTGCGCACTGTCCACCACCGTAAAGTTCATGATTACCATCGTTCCATTGGCCGAAGTATTCTCTAACTTATTGGCGCTGGCCAGGTACACAAATTGTTCTTTGTCAAGAGTTTCCGGCAGGGTGACATCCCCGTCGGAAAATATGGTTCCGTTTGTCACAGATGTGAGTTTCAGCGCGGAGTGGTCATAACCAACCCTGAACTTCAATCCCCATATTCCGGGATTTCCCTCCAGAGTAAATGTGACTGCCACTGTTTTCCCCTGCTGCGCCGTCCCTGCAGAGGCTGTGAGCTTTGCCCCACCCTGCGCATAAACCGTCAGTGTTCCGATGCATACTATAAAAAGTATACATAACATACAGAACGCCGTCAGTTTTTTTCTGATACTGCTTGTTTTCTTTGCTTCCATCGTCATACCTCCTCGTTTTATTGTATTCTTTATTAAAAACGCCAAAATATGCCGCACCGGACTGTTACCACCCATATTTTGACATTTGGTATATTTTGTGGGGTTGCCATAA
>CANOFI010000057.1 GCA_947565255.1 uncultured Lachnospiraceae bacterium | reverse complement strand
AAAGAAGCTTTTGGAGACGATTGCTGAAAAAGAACGGGAAATGAGGAAAATAGAATCGGAGGAATTCCAGTTTTCTGAAATGGCCGGCCGTGCGGCGGTTTATGTCAGAGGGACCGTATATGCTGGAAATGTTGTTTATATTGATGATATGGAGCATATAGTGCCACGGGAAATAGGCAGGGTGGTTTTAAGATTCAGAGATGGAATGGTTAAGATGTTTCAAATATAAAAAAGAGGATGAATGATGCAGAGATGAAAAAAGATATTGTAATGATTATGGAGGATGATGAAATCAGCCGTGAAATGCTGGTTGAACTGTTTAAAAACGAATATAAAATTCTTGCAGCCGCAAACGGCAAGGAGGGTCTGGAGCTTTTTGTAAAAAATTATAATTCGATTGCCGTAGTTCTGCTGGATTTGCAGATGCCGGTGATGGGAGGGCTGCAGGTGCTTGAACTTCTGAGCAAAAAAAGCTGCTTTCCAAGGTTCCGGTTATTTTAGTAACAAGCGAGGATTCTGCGGAAATTGAGAAGAAGGGCTATGAATACGGAGCTGTAGAGTATGTACGCAAGCCATATTATCCGGATGTAGTGAAGCAGATGGTGAATAATATTATCGAATTGTTCGGCTATAAGACTAAGCTGGAACTGATGGTGAAGAAACAAACAGAAAAGCTGAAGAAACAGAATCAATTGCTGGAAGAAAAAGAACAGAAGCTTCGTAAAATGAATGAGACGATGATTAATACGCTTAGCAATGTGGTGGAATTCCGGAATATGGAGTCAGAGAATCATATTAAAAGAATCCGGGAATATACAAAATGCCTCGGAGAGAGCATTATGAAGCTTTTTCCGGAATATGGTCTTACGTCTGACCAGGTGGAAAAAATCAGCTGTGCTTCTGTTTTGCATGACATAGGAAAAATTGTTCTGCCGGAGTCCGTTATACTGAAGCCCGGAAAGCTGAATCAGGAAGAGTGGGAGATTTTGAAGTCTCACACGACCAAGGGTGCGGAAATAGTGGCAGAGAGAATTAATTTTGAAGACAGAGAATTTTGTGATTATTGTTATGATATCGTAAGGCATCACCATGAGTGGTATGATGGAACGGGATATCCGGATGGTCTGCAGGATGAAGAACTCAGTATTGCCGTGCAGATGGTTTCATTGGCTGACACGTACGATGACTTGATTTCAAAGCGTATTTACAGAGCGGAGTATGATATGGATAAGGCGTATCAGATGATAATGAACAAAGAGGCCGGTGTGTTTTCACCAAAGCTTTTACAGGCATTTACTGCGGTCAGATCAGAGATCGAGGAAATTGCAGAAAGATATACGGATAAGGAGCGGTGAACGGGTCAGCGGTGAATATATAAGAATAAAATGATATAGGATAGTCAGCCTGAATATTCCGGCAAAACAGCCGTACCGTGTTCGGGCGGATACAGGAAACAGTTATCAGAGCGTGTTTTAAAATTTATGATGTCAAATATCAGATCGGGCGTGTTTGAAAACTTTTTTCCGCATTCTGCGGAAAGTAGTTTTCAAATACTTTCTGAGAGGAATATAGCCATTAATATGGTTTTTCTGTAATCAGGTGGGGCTGTAAAGTTTTACAGCATGCTTCGGTGGCGGGAATCGTGATGTGCAGTTGACAAATTAATTTTTAAAGACGCTCTGAATTTTTTTATATGGAACAGCAGCTTCTGATAAATACAGGCAGAAAGAGATGTTTCATATTTTTATTTAAAACATTTAATACAATATTTATTAATCGCAGGAGGAGTCTTATGAAATTTCTAACGAATCGAAAGCTTGCAATACGTATCGGTATTATTACAACAACAATTATTTGTGCGGGGATGGCGCTGCTCTGGTATATTGTGTCCAACCGTATTGCATCAACTGTTAAAAGCAATATTACGAATCAGATGATTGATGCTGTTGAATCCCGCGCCTCCATTATCAATGATTATGTCACTTCTGCTGAGGAATATATGACGGCCTTTGCTCTCAGCAGTGAGGTGAGGGGGCTGCTTGCCAATCCGGGCGACCCGGACGCACTGGAGAGGGCGCAGCAGTACACAGAACAGTTTGCAGAGGTGAAAGGTATTTTTGAAGGATTGTATATTGCGACCCCTGATACATATATATTAACCCATACGTCAAAGGGGGCAATCGGTATGACGACCCGTTCGGGAGAATCGCTGGATGAGTTTCATCGTACGATTCTGGCCGGGCCGAAGCTGACCAATCTTGGCATTATGAAATCCCCGGGAACCGGAAGTATGATTTTGTCTATGTACTATCCGATTTTCAATGGAAAAACCTGTACCGGATATGTGGGCGCAGGGGTATTTGCCGGCCGCTTAATGGATGTGCTTCTGGATTTGGATATTGAAGGTCTGCCCAACAGTGAGTACGTATTTTTAAATGTGGATTCCGGATTATATCTGTACCACGAGGACGAAGCACTTCTGAATACTGAGACTGAGGACCAGGGATACCAGGAAATTCTCAGGCGGATTCAGGCAGATGGAAGTACTGAGGCGGGCACCTATTCTTATCAGGATGAAAACGGCGTCAGCCAGCTGGTTGTGTATAAATATTTAAAGGACCGCAACTGGGTTTTTATGGTGCGTGATAATGCGGATGAAGTCTATGCAGAAGTGGTGGAGGTTCGCACGACAACCGGCGTGCTGTGTGTGGTTGTCGCCCTGTGTATTATTTTTGTGACACTTTTGATTCTGTATCGGGAGAGTCGCGAGCTGATGGTGATGGAAAGGGCGATTGGGCGCCTGGGGAAACTGGAATTATCTGCTGACCGGGAGCTGGAGCCTTTTTACGGAAGAAAGGATGAAATCGGCATGATTGCGCAGACAATTCATGATGTCTGCGGCTGTCTTCGCAACACAATCGATGATATCGGCCGGATTTTAGGCGAAATGGCGGCCGGTAATATCGCGGTGGATGTAACAAGAAACGAATCCTACTATATTGGAGACTTTCAGGTTCTGGCACAGAGTCTCAAGAGCATCCGCACAAATTTGACGGAAGTTATGGGGGATATTTCACAGATTGCCGGTCAGGTGAACCGCGGGGCCAACCAGGTATCAGCGGGTGCGCAGGCTCTGTCGCAGGGGACGATGCAGCAGAAGGATTCGATGAACGGGCTGGTATCCAATGTTACAGAAATTACAGCGCAGATTCAGAACAGTACCGCCCGCTGTGCCAATGCCGGCGATCTGGTAGACAGGGCTACCGGCTATGCGGCTGAGGCGGATATGAAAATGGAGCAGCTGATTGCGGCAACCAGAAACCTTGATGAGTCGTCGGCCCGAATCGGCAGTATTGTTAAGACAATTGAGGATATTGCTTTTCAGACCAATATTCTTGCGCTGAATGCCTCCGTAGAGGCATCGCATGCCGGCAGTGCCGGTAAAGGCTTTTCGGTTGTGTCCAGGGAGGTTCGCAGTCTTGCCGCCAGGTCTGCCGATGCTGCAAGGAATACAAGTACGCTGATTGGCCGTTCGATTCATGATGTCAGGATTGGCACGGAGTCTACAAACATGGCGATTTCTGCCATGCAGGTTATTAATGACTGCATTCAGTCTATTAAAACGCTGATGGATGAGATTTCAGCGGCCAGCGTGGAACAGTCGGAAATGATTGTTTCTGTAGAGAACCGGATTAAGGAGGTATCAAAGGTAATTCAGGCCAATTCCGCTGCGGCAGAAGAGAGTGCTTCTATTTCCGACCAGCTGTCCGGCCAGGCACAGACACTGAACCGGCTGCTTAGTCAGTTTCAGATTCGCTGAGAAAGATTTGACTGGGAAAAACAATGATATTGGATTCAGGCAGGATGGGAGCGCCGATGGATTTTTTTCTGCATTGCTTGACAAGTGTATAAAAAGAGTATAAAATAGAAGTGTTGTAGTTTGCGATGTACTCAGATTTAGGATCTGTTATGTCTTATACAATAAAATTAAATAAAGGAGGTGCTCCTGTATTGGATATCGTAATTGCAGTTATTATCACTTTTTTGATTACTGCGGTCGTTACGTATTTTGCAACAACTGCTTACCGTAAAAAAGTGGCAGAGGCAAAAATTGGCAGTGCCGAAGAAAAGGCCCGAGAGATTATCAACGAAGCTGTCAAAGTAGCTGAGACGAAGAAGAAGGAAGCGTTGCTGGAAGCCCGTGAAGAGTCTATCAAGACAAAGAATGAGCTGGACAAAGAAATCCGGGAACGGCGTGCAGAAATTCAAAATTATGAACGCAGAGTCATTTCAAAGGAAGAGGCGTTAGATAAGAAGGCGGAACAGATTGAAAAGCGCGAAGCCGGATTTACTGCGAAGGAAGAAGAACTTAAGAAGCTGAAAAAAGAAGTTCAGAATCTTCATGAACAAAGAGTACAGGAACTTGAAGAAATCTCCGGTCTTACCTCTGAACAAGCTAGAGAATACCTCATTCAGTCTGTTGAAGATGATGTTCGGCACGATGCGGCAAAGCTCGTAAAGGAACTGACAACAAAGGCGAAAGAGGAAGCAGAGAAGAAAGCAAAAGAATACGTTGTAACAGCAATACAGAAGTGTGCTGCTGACCATGTTGCCGAGACTACAATATCTGTAGTGCAGCTTCCAAGTGATGATATGAAAGGAAGAATTATCGGCAGGGAGGGACGAAATATCCGTACATTAGAGACCATGACGGGTGTGGATTTAATTATTGATGATACACCGGAAGCGGTTATTTTGTCTGGTTTTGATCCGATTCGAAGAGAAGTGGCGAGAATTGCCCTGGAAAAATTAATTTTAGATGGGCGTATTCATCCGGCACGTATTGAGGAGATGGTTGAAAAAGCCCAAAAGGAAGTAGAGGCATTGATTCGCGAAGAGGGCGAGGCTGCCATGATGGAAGTCGGGGTACAGGGTATTCATTCTGAGTTAGTTCGTTTATTAGGAAAGATGAGATTTAGGACAAGTTATGGACAGAATGCATTGAGGCATTCCATTGAGGTTGCTCATTTATCCGGGCTGCTGGCGGCTGAGATTGGAACGGATGTTCGGATGGCGAAGAGAGCTGGTTTGCTGCATGATATCGGCAAATCCGTCGATCATGAAATGGAAGGCTCCCATATTCAGCTTGGTGTTGAACTGTGCAGAAGATACAAAGAGTCAGCTATCGTTGTGAATGCTGTGGAGTCGCATCATGGCGATGTAGAACCTGAGACGCTGATAGCGTGTATTGTTCAGGCGGCAGATACCATTTCTGCAGCAAGACCGGGTGCAAGGCGTGAGGTTCTGGAAACATATACAAATCGTCTCAAACAGCTGGAGGACATTGCCAATTCGTTCAAGGGTGTGGACAAGTCGTTTGCAATCCAGGCGGGACGTGAGATTCGTATTATGGTAGTGCCGGAACAGATTGACGATGATGATATGATTTTACTGGCAAGAGACATTTCCAAACATGTGGAAGCGGAACTGGAATATCCGGGCCAGATTAAAATTAATTTGATTCGTGAGTCCAGAGTAACGGACTACGCGAAGTAAAGAGAGAACATAAAGCGGGGTTGTTTATGGCAACTCCGTTTCTTACTATGGGAAGCTTCAGATTTTTTAAAGGAAAAAAATGTAAGAAGAAAATTTAATTTCCTGTTGTAATTTTTGCAAAAATAATATATACTATAATCAGAACCTGGGATGTACGATAAAGTGCTATTTTGAACCTACATTTACGTTTATGGGATTCCTATATTTCTAATTGGATGTCGGGCCGTCTTTGAACGGATGGCAGAAGATTAGGTGCGGTTGCCCACCTAGCATTGCTAGGCGTCAAAATTGCACAAACGGCATCTTGGGCTGTATATGAAAATAAGGCTACTCAAATCATGGTATGATGTTGGGTAGTCTTTTTTCTTTACAGGAGTGTGTCTGAAAATTGTTTTATGTAAACCATATTTCACGGCTTGCGTGAATGGATATCCAGACATGCTCCAGAGCAGCATTTGAACAAAAATGGAGAACCAGGAACAGGAAATAGAAGAGCATGCTCGGAATTGTGCCTGGATAAAACGCAATTTGGGAATACATTTTACGAAATTGGGAATACTTTCTTGTCGTATAGACATGATACTACAATATGCTTTTCAGAAAGGAAAATTAATTATGAGTGGAAAAATTGTACATGTACATGGACGGGAAGTTCTGGATTCCAGAGGAAATCCGACAGTAGAGGCAGAAGTGGTTTTAGAAGGCGGAAAAAAGGGAATCGGAGTTGCACCAAGCGGAGCTTCAACCGGTGATTTTGAGGCATTGGAGCTGCGGGACGGGGATAAGTCGCGTTATATGGGAAAAGGCGTAAAAACGGCAATCAGCAACATTGATGGAATCATCCGCAATCTGATTCATGAGATGGATGCATCAAAGACGGAGGAGATTGACGGTCTGATGATAAAGGCGGATGGTACGAAAGATAAGTCAAAACTTGGTGCCAATGCAATTCTGGCAGTTTCCTTTGCCTGCGCCAAAGCGGCTGCTCTGGAGGAGGGAAAAGAAGTATACCAGTTTGTCGGGAAGGATGGAAACTATTCCCTGCCAATGCATATGGACAACTGCATAAACGGCGGAGTGCATTGCCAGACCAATGACCTTGATTTTCAGGAATTTATGATTATGCCGGTGGGCGCCTGCTGTTTCAAAGAGGGGGTGCGGATGTGCGTAGAGGTTTACCATACGCTGAAAAAATTGCTGGAGGAAGACGGACATATTACCAGTGTAGGGGATGAGGGAGGATTTGCTCCCGGTTTATCTACGGCATTTGAGGTGTTTGACTATTTTATGCGTGCGGTAAGACAGGCAGGGTATGAGCCTGGAAAAGATATTGCATTTGCAATGGATGCGGCGGCCAGCGAGCTGTACCAGCCGGACAGCGCCATGTACTTTTTTGCGGGAGAAACCCGGGCGCTGCAGCGGAAAAAGGGAAAACTGGTTGCTAAGCCGGATACGGAAACGATGCAGATTACAAGAAGCACAGAGGAAATGATTCAGCTGTATGAGCAGCTGGTTGAAAAATATCCGTTAATTTCGATTGAAGACGGCCTGGACCAGGAAGACTGGCAGGGATGGGTCGAACTGACAAAGCGGCTGGGAGATAAAGTCATGCTTGTCGGTGATGATTTGTTTGTGACCAATGTAGAGCGTCTCAAAAAAGGAGTTGAAATGGGCGCTGCCAATGCAATTCTTATTAAACCGAATCAAATCGGAAGTCTTTCTGAGACAGTGAAAACGGTTGCATATGCAAAGGAGCATGGATATAAGACGATTATGTCCCACCGGAGCGGAGAGACCGAGGATACCATCATATCCGATCTTGCGGTCGGTCTGGACTGCGGCTATATGAAAACCGGCGCACCCTGCCGGGGAGAGCGGACTGCAAAATATAACCGTCTGCTGCGTATTGAGGAAGAATTAAACAAATAAATTGGTAAAAATTTTCTAAATCTATTGACATGTTGTAAATACGAATTTAAAATAAAAGGTATGGTGTAAATAGGAGCGGTTTGCAGTAAAAACGATTGGAACCGCCTGTAAACAGATGCCTGCATGAAGCGGACGTACAGAATGGAGATAAGATTATGGAAAAAAAGAACATTGATTGGGCAAATTTAGGATTTAGTTATATCTCGTGTGACAGCCGGTATGTTTCGAATTACAAGGATGGTTCATGGGACGAAGGTGGGCAGGTAGCGGACGAAACGATTGCACTGAATGAATGTGCCTGTGTGCTTCAGTATGCACAGACATGTTTTGAGGGATTGAAAGCATATACAACGCAGGATGGGCGGATTGTAACGTTTCGTCCGGATTTGAATGCATCGAGAATGGCGGATACTGCAAAAAGGCTGGAGATGCCTGTGTTTGATGAACAGCGTTTTGTAGATGCCGTATGCGAGACAGTGCTGGCGAATGAAGCCTATGTTCCTCCGTATGGTTCGGGTGCAACGCTGTATATCCGTCCGTATATGTTTGGAACCAATGCGGTGATCGGTGTAAAACCGGCAGATGAATACCAGTTTCGTGTGTTTACGACACCGGTTGGTCCGTATTTTAAAGGAGGCGCAAAGCCGCTCACCTTATGTGTCAGTGATTTTGACCGTGCGGCGCCGCGCGGTACCGGGCATGTAAAAGGCGGCCTGAACTACGCCATGAGTCTTCATGCGATTGTTACGGCGCATAAAAATGGATTTGATGAAAATATGTATCTGGATGCTGCAACAAGAACAAAGGTGGAAGAAACCGGCGGGGCGAATTTTATTTTTATCACAAAGGACAATAAAGTGGTGACACCAAAGTCTGACAGCATTCTTCCGTCTATTACAAGGCGTTCCCTTCTGTATGTTGCAGAAAAATACCTGGGAATGGAAGTTGTGGAGAGGGAAGTGTTATTTGATGAGGTAAAGGAATTTGCAGAATGCGGCTTGTGCGGTACGGCAGCGGTTATTTCGCCGGTTGGGAAAATTGTGGACCACGGAAAGGAAATCAATATTCCGAGCGGTATGGACGATATGGGTCCGGTGACCAGAAAGCTGTACGATACACTGACAGGGATTCAGATGGGACGTCTGGAAGCGCCGGAAGGCTGGATTAAGGTAATCAAATAAAATAGGGGGCAAAATAATTTCGGTATGATTCGACACTGGGGGGAGGTGTTTTTTCGAGTTTATAAGACCGGATTATAAAAAAGGAAATAGTACTGTGTCGGATTTTGCGATAAAAGACGGTTGCATATCCGATTTGTGCAATTTATAATGAAGCATGTGAGGGATGTCTGAAGGGCATACCATAATGCATGCAAAGCTACGGTATACTCATAGGGCACACCGTAATGCATGCGCTGTGCGACGACCCGCGGGGTCTAGTCCTTTAGGGCGCTGTAAAATCAAGGTTTAAATATAAGGGGTTATATGAGGATTGAATGAGGAGGAGAGTCATTAATGGAAAAGTTAAACGTTGCGGTTATTGACGATAATTATGTGGTTCGGGAGGTTTTAAGCGAGATTGTTAACAGCGACAGTGAGCTGGATTTGGTTGGAAAGGCACAGGACGGTGAGGAAGCCTACCGGATGATTAAAGAAAAACAGCCGGATGTCGTGCTTTTAGATATTATTATGCCCAAAATGGATGGGCTTAGCATCATGGAAAAGATAAAAAGCGACAATTCCATGAAAAAGCAGCCGGAATTTATTATTGTTTCGGCGATTGGGAATGAAAATATAACAGAAAATGCGTTTCATCTCGGCGCGGATTATTATATTATGAAGCCGTTTGAGAGAGAGATGGTGATTGACCGTATTAAAAATCTGCGCAATATGAAAATGCGCATACGGAATGACGGAAGGGTGAATATCAGCGAAGTTTTAGCGGAACCGGTGAGGAATCTGGAGGAGGATGTCACCAACATGATTCATGAAATCGGTGTACCGGCACATATAAAGGGGTATCAATATTTGCGGGATGCAATTATCATGGTCGTAAAGGACATTGATATGCTGAACTCCATCACCAAGGTGCTATATCCTACGATTGCAAAACGGCATCAGACAACACCCAGCCGTGTGGAGCGGGCAATCCGCCATGCGATAGAGGTTGCGTGGAGCAGGGGAAAAATGGACACCATTGACGAATTGTTTGGCTATACGGTTCACAATGGAAAGGGAAAACCGACAAATTCAGAATTTATTGCGTTAATTGCAGATAAAATCCGTTTAGAATATAAGAAAAAAAATTATAATTAAATGTCAATATGAGAGAACATTTGTTCGAATATAAATATTTAATAAAAATGGAATATTTTACTTTCAATGATACCCAAAATGAGTTATAATAGAATATATTAGAGAATGTCTGGCTCAGCCAGGAAATCTAACATGTTAAGTAGGAGGTATCGGATCATGAAAAAAATACTTTTTGTTGCTTCAGAGGTTGTTCCATTTATTAAAACAGGTGGACTGGCCGATGTAGTTGGCTCTTTGCCCAAATGTTTTGATAAAGAATATTTTGATGTGAGAGTAATTGTTCCGAAATATGCCTGCATGAAGCAGGAAGCCAAAGATATGATGGAATATCGGACGCATTTTTATATGACGCTTGGATGGAGAAGGCAGTACGTAGGAGTGCTGGAAACTGTTTTGGACGGTGTGACTTTTTATTTTATAGATAACGAATATTATTTTGCAGGCGGGACCCCGTATGGGAATATTTATGAGGACGTCGAGAAGTTCGCATTTTTCTCCAAGGCTGCCTTGTCTGCACTTCCCCTTCTGGATTTTCAGCCGGATATCATACATTGCCATGACTGGCAGACGGGTCTGATTCCTGTGTTTTTAAAGGACAAATTCCATGACGGGGAATTTTACAGGAACATGAAGTCGGTTATGACCATCCATAATCTGAAATTCCAGGGTATTTGGGATAAAAAGACGATTCAGGATATTACAGGCCTGTCTTATTCTTACTCTTTTCCTTGCGGAAATTTTTCGCATTGTAATTTTTATATATAAATTTATCCGTCTGAGGATTGTATTCGTCATAATCAATTCCATTGACAATTCCGCGCAGATCATTCTGTCTCGCCCGCATCAGTCCGTCCAAATGCTCCCCGTAAAACGGAGTCTTAATCTCCTCCGCATAGGTCTTGCTCACTGTCGTAATGGCGTCCGCATAAACAATGCCGCCTTTTAAGTAATTTGCGTCCCCATACACAGAAAGCTTATCCGGAGTAAAGTAAGAAGAA